>PXRY01000075.1 GCA_003022925.1 Halobacteriales archaeon QS_8_65_32
CCGCCGGCAACGGGTGGGTCTCCGAGCGGATCGCCCGCGCGATCGACGCCGAGAACGAGGCGGGTAAACGCTACCGGGCGGTGCTCGCCGGAGCGTCGCCTCATGGGTAACGAGCATCGATGCTCGTTCGGCTCCCCGACCGTTCGGTTGGTCGGTCGATTTATATAGCGGATAGGATATACACTGAAGAGTGGAGGACGACTCGAATACCGGCAGCGGTGGCGGCGGCCTGTTCGAGCGACTGACGACGCTCACGACGCTCGTCCGGGCCGGACGCGCGTTCCGGAAGGAAAACACCGGGCGAGCGGGACTGCTGATCGGCTCGGTACTCGTCGGCCGTCGAAGCTCGCGGCTAGGGTATCTCCTCCAACTCGCCGACACCGTGAACCAGGTGCGAAAACGACTCAGATGAACCGCCGATCGATCGAGGGCGGCATTGGTCTCCCAGGATCGACTGGGAAGCTATCGAACCGTTCGGGGAAAGCGCTCCTGCGCGCGTTATCGGAACGGTCCTACGAGCGCAGTGGCCGTTCTACCCGCCTCAGTCGTCGGCCGGTCGCGCTTGCGATGCGCGGATCGGCGTGCTGTCCGCCTTCGGACCGAGCCGCGGGCCGTGGGGCGGGTCGTCGGGATCGATCCGTCGCTGCTGGCGGTAGTCCGTCGAGCGTTCGGCTGGAACGCGGCCGATCGCCGAAATCATCGAAACGAACTCGTCGAACGAGCGGTACTCGCCGTAAGTCCCGCCTGCTCGCTTGGTAATCTCCTCCGAGCAGATGGTACCCATGAAGTCGTTCGCGCCACACGAGAGCATTTTGAGTCCCTGATCGTCGCCGTATTTCACCCAACTCGACTGGATGTTGTCGATATTGTCGAGAAAGAGCCGGGCGACGGCGATCATCAACTCGTCCTCGGCGGTGCTCGCGCCACCCGAGACGAGCCCACGCCGGTACAGCGGGGTGTTCTCGTGAACGAACGAAAGGGGGACGAACTCGGTGATCGCGCCCGTCCGGTCCTGGAGGTCGCGCACCCTCTCTAGGTGCATGGCCCGATGGCGGGCGTTTTCGACGTGGCCATACATGATCGTCGCCGTCGTATCCAATCCTACGTTCGCCGCGCCCTCGATCGCCTCCGTCCATCCCTGCGAGTCGATCTTCGCCGGACAGATCACGTCTCGCACCTCGTTGACGAGGATCTCCGCCGCAGTCCCTGGAACCGAATCGAGACCGGCGTCCCGCAACGCTCCGTAGACCGCCTCGTACGACCGGTCGGTGCCTCGGCGGGCGTGGGCGGCCTCCTCGGGGGTCATCGAGTGGACGTGGACGCCGTCGACCGCCATCGCCTCGATCTGTTCGGTGTAGGTTCCGGGGTCCGTGTCGTAGCGCTCGGGCGGGCGGTAGTTCACCGTGCTATGGGCCTGCTCGTAGCTCGAAAGTGTCTCGTGGTGGTCGGCGTCGAGCGCGAAGGCCGGATGGAGCCCCGACACCGAACAGACCTCGTAGATCCCCCGGGAAACGGCGTCGCGGACGATCCGCCGGGACTCGGCAGGCGTCTTCGTGAACCCCTCGTGGGTGTCGTGGGTGCCCTCGACGTCGCTCCGGAAGGCCTCCGCGGGGTCCTTGAAGTTACAGAACAGACAGCCCGTGTTACAGGCGGTGGTGACGTTGTTGTTGAGATTGGCGACGAACGTCACTTCCTCGCCGACGACCTCGGCCCGACGCCGGTCGGCGGCTTCTAAGACGAGTTCCTTTCGTTCCGGGTCGATTTCTCCCCCACCCTCTCTGCTGCCGTTAGCGTCGTCGCTGCCGGTCGTCATGAGCGCAACGCTGTCCTCGACCGAGAGGCGCTCGCCGTTGCGCGCTTTCGCCAGGGCGTTTTCGAACGGCTGGTCCGTCTCAGCAGAATAACGGAAGTCGAAGTCCCGAGATGTGCGCGCGCTCGCCATTACCGTCCCGGAGGACGCGGGGCGCTAAAAGCCACCGGGTCAGCCGATCGGCCGTCGCCTCGGCCGGCCGTCACCTCAATCAGTCGTCGTGCTCCCGGTCGGCCGGTCGCCCGGCCCGGCCACGGCGATCGCTGACGGTTGGAAGGCGTCTTCGCGACGGACTAAAGACGCCGTTCGTCAGTCCCGATGCGAGGGCGTATATCGGTGGAGTCCCTCGGTAGCGTCGACGACGTTTGCAGTTAGTTCGCCTGCTATCTCGAAGGCTCAGTGCGCCGGCGTGAGACCGCGTCGCGACGAGGTCGCTCACGCCGGTGTCTATCGACGACGGGGATCCTGGGGGGAGCGTGTGTCTCGCCGATCTCACACGTCGCCGTCGAGCGGCGGCCGGGTCCGTTCCAACCGATACCGCCGGGTGGCGTAGACGTGCGCGCCGGCCGAAAGCGTGAGCGCGAGCGCGATCAGTCCGGCGAGAACGAGCCCCGGGACAGCGCCGAACGAGAGTGTACCTATCCAGGCGGCGGCGACGGCCGCCGCCGAAACCGCGCCCAACCCCAGGTAGTACTCACTTTAGGGGATCTCCCTGTCGGGGACGATCTCGAGGTAGACCCGCAGGTTCCGCGCGGCGTCGGCGAGCGTAACGGTCCCGCGATCGTCGTCGTCGTAGTCGATCACGCCCGCCCGATCCATCTTCGGCAGGTGGAACTGCTTGAGCGCGGTGTAGACGCGCTTTCGTTGCTGGCTCGTGATTTCCTCGACGCCGACGTCGTTCTCCCAGGCGGCGAGCACCTGTGAAAGGTCGCGCAGCGTCGTCCGGTCGTCGACGTCGAGCAGGTAGCCGAGCACGCGGCGGCGGCGCTCGCTGCTCAGAACGTCGAAGACTTCTTCGCGCGAGAGCGAGGCGTCTGAACTCGCTCCTACGGGCACGAGGTCGCCCGTCAGGATACCGTCGCCGGGTCGAAGCTCGTTCGGAGCGGACATGACGACGGAACGAACCGACTACGTGCACTTACCTAATCGCACGGGGGAGACGACGAAGCGCGATTCCACGGCGGGTTAGAGACCCCGGAGCGACCCCGGAACGCCTCCGAGCCGGCGGAGCGGAGCGCTCAGGACGACTCCCTTCGAAACCGCGATAACCCGTCGTCAAAACGTGTAACGACTGGTTGAACACGGACGGCACGGATCGAACGGCCGATGGCGCGCTTCGAGGGGATCGGGCGACGCTCGGCGGCGGTTCGTTCGGGTCCCTTTGTGGGGATCGCGGTGCCCCTATTACCCCGTCGGGCGGTCTATACACAGGGTCCTCCCGGAGTATCGTCGTGGTATGCGCCGTCGCCGGCAGGGTGGCCGGCGTGGCGCAGAGGAAATCACGGACGACGAACTCGGCCGACGACGCGTGCTCGATGTCGCAGCGGCGATCGGTGCCGCGGGTACGCTCGACCTGCAGATCGAAGGCAAGGACCGCCAGCGCGACAGCCGGGACGACTTGGATGGTCTAATCCATATCCGTACGGGCCCGCTGGCACCGGACGAGACTTCCACCGATGTCGAGAGGCTGACCAACGAGGGCTCAGGTGAACGACCGTCGGCTATCGACCATCGACGTACCGTCGACCGTCGGTTCACGGCCTCGCTACCGGAGACGGTCGCGCCTTACCTCGTCTTCCTTCCAGCCGACCGCAACGTAGAGCGTCCCGGCGTTCGTCGTCCATACTCGGCTCTCGTCGAACGTCGAGCGGATTGTGCCCAGGATATCGACCTCGGGGTACCAGTTCGTCGCAAGCATCGAGATCGGGGTCACGAGCGGGTTGAGCGCCCGCCAGAGTCCCGCCTGGAACGGGCGGGCGTCCACGACGGCCAGCCGGCCACCCGGTCGGAGCACCCGAGAGACCTCCTCGACGGCCGTCTCGGCGGTCGCCATCGCGCTGAGCGAGAGCGTCGCGTAGGCGGCGTCGAACGAGCCGTCGGCAAAGGGTAGGGTCGTCGCATCGCCGCGGCACACGGCCGTGGGCGCGGGCGTCCCCGGAGTCCGCTCGCGTGCGGCGCGGACCATCCCCTCGCTGTAATCGAGACCGACGACGAGGCCTCCGGAGCCGACCTGCGCTCCGAGCGCGTCGAAATTGACGCCCGCGCCACAGCCGATGTCTAACACCCGCTCGCCGGAAGCGAGGTCGAGCACCGAAAGCGCCCGCTCGCGCGCCGCTCGGTCGCGCTCGAGAAAGGCCAGCCGAACGAGCGCGCCGTAGATCCGCTGGTGATCGCTCCACCGGTTGTAGACCCGGCGACCGTGATCGGCTCGGTCCCGGGACCGGCCGAACGGCGAGGAGAGGAGGGGCACGGCCGAGGTCAGCCCCGTACGCCGGATCGGGGGGTCGTCCTGTTCGACCGTGCTGCCTCGGTAGCTTCCTCCCGGTTTGTACGGACCATTCCGGCGGGACTGACGGCGTTCATGGCCGCCCTACGGGCACCCAATGTATGTCAGTTGTCGCTCCGCCCGAGGCGTCGATCGCCCGAGGACGCCGGATCCGAGCGTCGGTACGTCGAGAACCGGAGATCGGCACTCGGCCGGCGAGCGGACCGAGCGTCGAGGGCAGCGGACGAACCGAAGGCGACCGGTTACGAACTCGATCGGTCGATTTGTACCCGCGCGTCGGGGTGCTGGTCGGCGGGTTGGCGTATCTGACCGTTCGCCCTGCGTTCTTCGATCTGTGCCCTGGCGGCGTTCCGGTCGAGGTCCGAAAGCACCGCGACGACGTCGAGTAGCGTCGGCTGGTCGATGCCATCGCCCCGGCCGCCGCGGGGGCTGTTGTCGGCGAAGCCCGATTCGTCGCTTTCCAGGTACGCGACGTACTCGCGGATGTCGGTCTCGCCGCCGAGACGGTCGTGCCACGCACGCGGGTAGACGCTGATCCGGTCGTCGCCGAGGTCGTACAGCGCGTCGTCGCCGACGTAGGTCTCGACGCCGACGAGCGCGCCGTCAACTGACTCGACAAACTCCTCGGGTGCGAACCCGAAGTTCGGTTCCTCGGCGAAGGCTTCGGCGTACGCACGGAGGGTCTCCCTGCCGAGGCCGCGCGCGTCGCTTGGGTGGTGGCGTTCGATCAACCCCACCGCCTCGGTCAACAACAAGTTCCGGCCCCGATCGGTTACCCGCTCGACGACGGCGTCGTTGACGTTCGTCATGAGTAGCCCAGCTACACGGAGAACGATTATAAGCAGGGCACTGGAGGCGATCGGTGGGGGACAGCGAAAGGTATACAACGGCCGGACTGACGCCGAACCGGCTACAGGTCGACCGGCAACAGGCAGTCCGGTTACGGATCGTCCGGGTCGGGCTCGTACGTCGGGCCGACGCGGACGGGGACGGCCCGCTCACAAACGGTGACGGCGAGGCGGTCGTGGTCTGCGATCTCGCCGTCGAGGCTGAACTCGATCGGCTCCCCCCCCTCGGTTTCGCGACCGAGGAGTTGACGGCCAATAGCCTCGGTAACGACGTCGCTGGGGGGCATCTCCTCGACGATCGTAACGTCCAACAGGCCGTCTTCGACGTTCGCCTGGCCGACCCGACCGGCGTACCGGCGGGCGTTCCCGATAACGAGACAGAGCGCCTCGCCCTGCCAGGTCCACTCGCCCGTCCCGTCGTCGAATTCGACGCCGGTGTCGGTATCGGGGTCGACCGCCCGGGCGTCGACTTCGATCTCGATGTCGAGCGGGTCGAACGACGCTGCGCGTTCGACGCCCGTGATGACGAACGCGAGCGAGCCGAAGCGTTCTTTGAGGTCGTTGGAGGTAGCCGAACTCGTATCGGCGGTCAGCCCGGCAATACAGGACTTGACGAACGGCTCGCCATCGGCCAGCCCCACGTCGAGGCGACGTACCTCACCGCCGTCGAACGTCTCGAATCCTCCGTCGATGCCCGTGATACCCATGTCCTCGGCGAAGATGTTCGCCGTTCCGGCCGGGATCACCGAGAGCACCGGCGAGTCGGCGGTCGAACCGGCTCCGGTGGCACTCGACGCGGAATCGCCGTCGCCCCCGATGGTTCCCTTGTCGTCCACGGCGGTTTCCGCGTCGTTCGTATCGTCCGCATTGCCCGCATCGCCCTCGCCGTTCGCGTCGTCGACGGGTCGGATCACGCCGGCCGCGACGAGCCCCGAGAGCGCCTCCTGAAGGGTTCCGTCGCCCCCACAGACGGCGAGTTCGCGGACGTTTCGCCTCACTGCCTCGCGAGCGTAGCGTGCGGCGTCGCCCTCGCCTTCGGTCTCGACCACGCGGAAGCCCCGGTCGGCGGCGAGGCGGTGGACGCGGTCGGCGTGACCGCCGTCACCGCTTGCAGGATTGAGTATTAGCCATCGATCGGTGTCACTGGCGCCGTCGTTGCTGGCCTCGCTCGCAGCGTCGTCGTCAGTATCGTCAGCGCCGGCGGCGTCGGTACCGAGATCGGCGTCGCTGCTGCTATCGCTTCCCATAGCGTCGGCGTGGGACGGAGTGGACCGGTCGGCGTTCATGTGTGCTGCGAAGGTGCTAGTTTCGTCCACGACGACCTAACGATTGCGGCGATCCGGAGCCGAAACCGGACCCGAGAACTCGGGGACGGATCGAGGCCCGACTACGGTGCGGCCCGTCGATGTCGCTCTTGTCGATACGAGTTCGTTCGATCGCTCGACGGATAGGAGGTCCGGTCGGCGGGTCGACTCGCCGGGTCGAACGCCGTCACGAACAAGGGTGCGCCACGTAGGGAAAGGGGATGAGCGGCTCCCGATACCGACCCCGGCGCTTCAGAGGTCGCCATCTGCGGCGCGCTCGCGGATCTCGCTCGCTCGCTCGCCGATCTCCTCGCGCTCGTTCGTGTCCTTGTCGTCCCAGTGGCTATAAACCAAGCCCATACGGTGGTTGTCCCGCAACCGCTCTTCGTTGCGTCCTAAAAAATCCCAGTACAGCGCGTTGAACGGACAGGCGTTCTCGCCGGTGGTTTTCGTCTTCGCGTACTCGCAGTTCCCGCAGTGATCGCTCATCTTGTCGATGTAGTTCGCCGAGGAGGCATACGGTTTCGAGGCGAAGACGCCCGACCCGAACAGTCCCATCTCGATCACGTTCGGCGTCGTCACCCAGTGGTAGGCGTCGACGTACGCGGCGTGAAACCACTCGTTGAGCCGCTGGGGTTCGACGCCGTAGGTGAGCGCGAAATTGGAGAGGATCATCAGTCGCTCGATGTGATGGGAGTACCCCCGCTTGCGGACGCTTCCGACGGCGTCGGACAGACAGGCCATGTCGGTCTCGCCGGTCCAGTAGAAGTCGGGCAAGTCGTCAGTCGCGTCCAACTGGTTGGCCGCAGCGAGGTCGGGCATGTCGTGGCGGTAGACGTGGCGCATGAACTCGCGCCAGCCGATCACCTGGCGAACGAACCCCTCGACGCTATTCAGGGGGAGGTCGCGTTCGACGTAGGCGTCGAGCACGCGTTCGACCACTTCCGTGGGATGCAACAGCCCGAGGTTGATCGACGACGAGAGCAGCGCGTGGTTGAGCGACCACTCCTCGCCGAGCATCGCGTCCTGATACGGGCCGAATTCCGGGAGGCGATCGTCGACGAACGAGTCCAGAGCCTCCATGGACTCCTCGCGCGTGACCGGCCAGAAGAACTCTTCGGGATCGGCCCACGCGCCGCCGTAGGGGTATGACTCGTAGCTCCCGTCGAACTCCTCGGCAACCCATTCGATCGCCTCTTGTGTCGTCTCGTCGGGCTCGAATCGCGAGGGAGCGGGCGAGTCGTAGTCCGACCCTGGGAACTGTTGGTTCTGGTCGTCCAAGTTCCACTTGCCGCCGACGGGATCGTCGCCGTCCATCAGGTAGCCCGTCTCCCGGCGCATCATCCGATAGAACGACTCGTGGTCGAAGCTTCCTTTCCCATTGGCGAACTCGTCGAAGCGGGCTTCCGAACAGAGAAAGGTCTCGTTCTCGACGATCTCCAAGGAACCGCCGTGTGAAGTAACGAGATCGGCAAGCCGGTCTTCGGCACCGTAGCTCGCCGGCTTCATCGTCACGAGCGAGTCGTCGGGGTGGTCGTCGAAGTACTCCGAGAGAGCGTCGCCGAACGTATCGGCGTCGTAGTAGGCGACCTCGTAGCCGTCCGCTCGCAGTTCGTCGCGGAGGTGACGCATCGCGCTGAAGACGAGTGCGAGCTTGTGAGGGTGATAGGCGTGACGGCGCGCGAAGTCGTGTGCCTCTATCATGAGCACGCGCTCGTCCGAATCGGCGCGCGAGAGGGGGCCAACGGTGCGCGAAAGCTGATCGCCGAGAACCCAGATCGTCATTACCGATCGTCGGCGATCGGCGAACGAAAGGGGTCGGGTCATTGCCTGCCTTGCCGGTTCGTTCGACCGGGTCGGAGGTATCGACCGGCGATCGAGTCGGAATGTGGCCGGTCGGACCGAACTGAGGCGTGGCTGTTGACGTGACCAAGCGAAAAGAGAAGGGTTGATTCCCTGCTCGCCGACTACCGCCGGAGCAGAAGGTCGGCGGGAAGGACGCCGCGGCGGCGGAAGAGCCGCCGGAGCGACCGGACGACGCGGCTGTGTTCGAGCGACGGACCCGGCATTCCCGGCAAGTAAAAGCCGGGGTCGGGTGCGTCGGTGCGAGCGGTTCTGTCGGGACTCTCGTTTCGGAGTTGCTCCATATCTCCAGTCAGGGTGCAGGAGAATTTAAGGATTGCGAAACAAATTTCGATAATCGGGGAATTCACGTTCGTTATAGACAAACCGTCCCACAGCCGCGACGATATTTCGGGGTATCGGGAATCGATGGACGGGTCGTCGAGACGAACGTCCACTTCGGTGTACGTTCGACGGACGGCGGAAGCGAGAGCGGCCCAAAAGGTGTACAGGGCCCCTCTCGCCGGGGACGATCGAGCGGGCGAAATCGACACGAACAGTTGGGGCGTTCGGGCCGGCGGTGTTTAGTTAAGCGATAAAGATCGACGGGAACCGCTTTGGGTGGGGCTGGAAGGGGCCCGGGTGCTCGACGATGGCGGGCGACGTAAGCACGTGAGCGAGCAAAGCGAGCGAACGCGCACAGCGAGCCCCCCCAAGTTGAGCAACGGGAGAGCGGAACTCCTCCGAGCTAACGGGCGCGAAGCGCCCGTGAACGCCCGGGGGCTTCCGAAACGGTCCCGCTGGCTCTTTTCCTGGAAGCTGCTAAACTCGACTTTCGGGCCACACCGAAAGAGGTCGTTAGTCGTCGCCGTATCGTTCTTCCTCGCGTTCGCGCAGTTCGATCCGTCGGGTCTTCCCGCTCGATGTCTTGGGTAGCTCAGAGACGTACTCGATCCGGCGGGGGTACTTGTACGGAGCTGTCCGTTCTTTCACGAACGCCTGGATCTCGTCGGTCAACTCCTCCGAGCCGTCGTAACCCTCGGCGAGGACGATGTAGGCTTTGACCACCTGGCCGCGTTCTTCCTGTGGGCTCGCGACCGCGGCAGCTTCGGCGACGGCTTCGTGGTCGACGAGGGCGTCTTCGACCTCGAAGGGGCCGATCCGATAGCCCGCCGAGACGATGATGTCGTCAGCCCGCCCCTCGAAGAACAGAAAGCCCTCTTCGTCGCGCGAGGCGAGATCGCCCGTCCGATAGAACTCGCCGCCGAAGGTCTGTTCGTCCAGGTCCGGGCGCTCGTAGTAGCCGTCGAACAGGCCCGGGTTCCCGACCGGGACGGCGACCTCGCCGATCTCGTCGTCGGCTACTTCATCGCCCTCGTCGTCGACGACCGTCGTCTCCATGCCCGGGGCGGGCCGACCCATGCTGCCCGGTTTCACGTCGATGCCGGGGTAATTAGTTACTAGGGCAACGGTCTCGGTCTGGCCGTAGCCGTCCCGGGGCGTGAGGTCGAAGGCTTCTCCCATTGCGTCGATCGGCTCGCGATTCAAGGGTTCGCCCGCCGAGAGGAGGTCGGTCAGCGCGAGGTCGTAGTTCGAGAGGTCGGTCTGGGCGAACATCCGGTACTGGGTCGGGACGGCACAGAGTTTCGTGACTTCCTCGTCCTCTAATAGTGTGAGGAATCGGTCGGGATCGAACTCCCCGCCGTAGAGCAGTTGGGTCGCCCCGGCGGTAAGCGCCACGCCCACCGGGCTCCAGAACCATTTGGCCCACCCCGTCCCAGTCGTGGCCCACAGCAGTTCGTCTTCGAGGTCGGTTTCCTCGTCGATCCCCCACCAGTAGGGGCTGTTGATCCGGTTGAAGCAGTGCATCCAGCGGTGACGGTGGGCAACGGGTTTGGGGTTGCCGGTCGTACCACTGGTGTAGTTGATCGTCATGTACGTCTCCGCGTCTAAGTCCGGGCCCGCGAAGTCGGTGTCCCGATCGGCGACGAGCTCGGAATAGGAATGCCACTCGCCCGGATCGGTGTCCGCCCGATCGGTCACGCTGTCGACCCGGTTCTCGGGCGGGCGGCGCGCACCGCCGAGAACGATTACCCGTTCGATGGGGGTGTTCTCGACGATCGGGTCGACCATCTCGGTCAGCGAGTCGTGACAGACGATCGTCGTCGCCGCACAGTCCTCGGCGCGGAAGGTCAGGTCCTCCGCGGTGAGCATCGATGAGCAGGGGACGAGCACCGCCCCGACGGCGAGCGCGCCGATCTGGATCGAGAAGACGTCCGGGTGACGGGGGAGCAGGTGCATCACGCGGTCACCCTTCTCGACGCCGAGATCGGCAAAGGCGTTCGCAAAACGGTTCGCGTCGTCGTGCAGGTCGGCGTAGGTACGTTCGTTGCGCCCGCCGGTCCCGCTGAGAAACCGGATCGCGACGCGGTCGCCGAAGTCCGCGGCGTGTGATTCGATCACCGACGGTAGGTCGTACTCGGCGGGGACGTCCCACTCGAACTCGGCGACTTCCTGGTCGTAGTCGATGGCCATGCGCCCGACTCGCTCGGACCGATCATTACCGTTTGGGTCGGTCAACGGGCGACGTCGGAACAACGAGTTCCTCGCCCGGACGCCACCGAACCGAACGCTACTGGCGAGTCGACCGGTACGTTGATCCGATCGTCGGCCGTACTCTGAGTATGCGTGTTCGCGACTGGCAGTCGGTGCTCGAAGACGTCACCGAAAACGACGCCGATCCTGGGGATTGGCGGGCGGTCGCCGGCGACCGCTCTGCGGGACTCGGCGAGGACCTCTATCTCGGCCACCCGGGCGTCGGCGTCTTCCAACTCAAGACCTATGCGAAGAACCCTTTCGAGGTGCGCGGCGTCGGTACGCAGGTCGCCCGTCGGGTCGACGACGACATTCAGCCGCTGTTCCCCGCCGAGGACGCCGGTCGCTTCGGCGTTCAGTCACCGGTCGAAAACGAGGCTCAGGCTGAACAGGTCGGCAAGGACTTGGAGGGAGTGCTCTCGGCTCACGCCGATGCCCCGACGACGCCCGACGACCTCTTCGAGGACGTAATGGGCGCGCTCGACAGCCCGGCGTACGGACCGCTCGATTACGACCAGTACGACCGATCGGACTCGCTGGCCGAACTCGCGGAAACCTTCGAGGAAGCCGAAGATCTACTCGACGCCGAACTCGACGACCTTATCGACGAGGACGGTACCTCCCGCGGGTTCGACTAACGGCCGGCTCGTCGCCGACACCTCGAATCCCGATCTGCAACCCCCGGGTCGGTCGGCCGGCGACGCGGGTTCACCCCGGCGGTATTTAGTTACGCGATAGTGACCGACGGGAACCGGTTCGGGTGGGACTGGAAAGGGCCGACCGCTCGGTCCGGCCCCGGCGAAGTAAGCACCACAGCGAGCGACCGACGGGAGCGAGCGAGGAGCGCAGCGAGCCGCGGCCGGTCGAGCGGGAGGGGGCTTCCGAAATGGTCCTGGCGGCTCGTTCTCGTAGACGGCTAAACTAAACGCGACCTTCACCGCACAACGAAAGGGTAAGCCCGTCGCCGCCCCAGGACCCGATATGGACCCAGCGGCGACGATCCGCGCGTACTACGAGACGCTGCGTCGCGGCGACCCCCTCGAACCCTACTTCGTCGCGGACTCGCGAGCAGTGAAGTTCGGCATCACCGAGCGCCTGACCGGCTACGAGGCGATTGCGGAAGGCCTCCGCACCCAGACCGAAACGACGATCGACTGGGTGGTAGAGAGCCACGACCTCGTCGTCGGCGAGCGCCCGACTCACGCCTGGTTCGGCGATAGCGTCACGATGGCCTGGACCGACGTTACGACCGGCGAGCGCCACGACTACGAGACGCGCTGGAGCGGCACCCTTACTCGTCGCAACGATCGCGACCCGGGCTCGGAGTCTGGCCTCGGTCCGGACACCAGCGCCGACTCAGGCCCAACTGGTCGATCGACCCCCGAGGAATGGGGCTTTCTCTCCATGCACGTCAGCCGTCCCGGAACGCTCGACGACTCGGAGCAAGCCGATCGCTCGGAGTCGGGCTGAATGGTCGGCCCGCTGTCCGACGACCAGCGCCGGTCGGGCCACCGACGGTTACAGGCCGGCTTCGTCGCGTTTGTCGGCGTCTCGGCCGGTCTGATCTCGCTGCAAGCCGATCCGACGGTGCTCCAGTTCCTCGGGGCCGTGGTCGGCGGGATCGTACTCGGGGTCGCTCTCGTGACCTATCTCTACTGGTCGAGTTGAATCGACTCCTCGTCGCTCGTCGCTCCGCTTCTCGCGTCAGGCCGCTCGAAAAGTAGCGGGAGGTGGATTTGAACACTGTCGTTTCGCTCACTTCATCCGCTTCACTCTCTGCTCACGGGTTCACTCCGCTCACCCGTGAACCACGCCGAGACGGTCCGGCTCACCTCGTTCGCCGGTTGCGACTCGTCTGGTTCGATCTACTCCGCGCGGGTTTCCTCTTCTCGCCGCTCGCTTACCGCTCGCGGCTCGTACGAGGGAAAAGTAGCGGGAGGTGGATTTGAACCACCGGTCTGCGGGTTATGAGCCCGCCGGAATCTCCTGGCTATCCCATCCCGCTATTCTGTTATATCTCTCTTTCGCTGTTAAGGGTTGTGATTCGGCGAACGGTCAGCGACCGTCGGTCGTCGCGCCCTCTCAGTGTTCTCCCTGGCGACCGTCCGCTTTTCAAAGCGAGCAATCGGCCCGAGGCGATCCCGCGACCGGCCGCCCCGATCAACAACACCGCGAAGAAGGCGACGATGAGCCACTACCTGGGCTCGGAGCTCGCCGCCTCGACCGCCAGCCCGAGCAAGTCGAGTTCAGCCGCCTGCCGACCGCGGAGAGCAGTAAAACCACCCCGACGAGCGTCAACGTGAGCTGAGGCGCCGTCGCGGTCGTCTCGCTTAGCCAGCCGCTCCCGCCGCTTCCGTCCCGATAGTCGTCGATTCGCATCCTATGCTATTAATAGGTATATAAAATACGCGAATCAAACCCTCGTGTCCGATCGCCGCGACGCCGAACTGTGCCGGATCGCTGCCGGTCGTACCGCCGACCGTCGAGTCGTTCAGAAGACGTATACGCACCGAGGAACCGTTCGTAGGCGATGGAGTTCGGGGCGATCGCGATCTGGCTTCTCGCGTGTCTCCTGCTCGCCGTCGCCGGTTGGCCGCTCGCCGCGGTCGTGTTTCGGTCGATGCCTGACCGCGGCGCGGCGCTCGCGCTGCCGGTCGCGTTGGCGGCCGTGACGGTCGTTACCTACTGGATCGGCCACCTCTCGATCTCGATCGGCCTCCTCGTCGGCTGTCTCGTTCTTCTCGTCGCCGCCGCGTTCTCGCTGCGACGTCTAACCAGGTCCGCAGCCGACGGCACCGAAGGGAGTACTGAGGATCTCACCGATGACGTCGAAGGGGACCGATCCGATAGTATACGGATTCGGCTCCGCCGTCGCCTCTCGACTACGGAGCTCTCAATCCCGGCCGTTTTCGAGGCGCTCGCAGTGTTCGTGCTCGCCTTCCTGGTTCTGATTGCGATTCGGGCGGTCGATCCCGCGGTGCATCCGGGCGGCGGCGAGAAGTTCCTCGATTTCGGGCTGCTCACCTCCTTGCTTCGTGCCTCGCAGCTCCCGCCCGAGGACTTCTGGTTCGCCGGCGAGTCGGTCCAGTACTACTACGGCGGCCATCTCATTGCCTCGCTTCTCGCCCGACTCACCGGTATCGATCCCCGATACGCCTACAACCTCGCGCTCGCAACGTTCTACGCTTCGCTCGTGACCGCAGCCTACGGGTTCGCCGGCGCGATCGCCGCCGATCACGGCGCGTCGCGGCGCATAGGTGGGGTGCTCGCCGCCTTCGTCGCCGGCTTCGCGGCGAACCTCGTTACGGCGCTGTACGTCGTTCTCTGGGTGCTTCCGGCTTCGGTCGCAGGCTTTCTCGCCAGCGTCGTGAGCGGTCGAAGTGCGCTCTCTGCGGACGCCCTCCTCCGGCCACCCGGGGAGTACTCCTACTGGACGGCTAGCCGGGTCATCGAGGGCACCGTCAACGAGTTCCCGCTGTTCGCCTGGCTCAACGGCGATCTACACGCTCACATGATGAGCACGCCGTTTCTCCTCTGCGTCGCGGCGATCGGCTACGCCTACGCGCACACCCCGGCGACCGAGCGTCGTCGTCGCCGGTGGCTATTGTTCGGCGCGTCGCCGCCACTTATCGGCCTGCTCGCCGTCGTGAACACCTGGTCGCTGCCGACCGCGGTAGGGCTTCTCTGGCTGGCGCTCACCTTCTCGTCGGCCCACCCGGCGACCCTGCTTCCGGCGTCGGTCGCCGGTCGCCTGCTCGTCGTCGAACGCCGGACCCTCGTCCGGGAACTCGCACGGATCGGCACGGCACTGCTCCTCGCGGCGGGCGTGCTCGTCGGCGCGCTCGTCTGGTCGCTGCCGTTCTGGCTCGAGAGCGCGAGCGGCCGCGGGGTCGCCCTCGTGACCGACCGTAGCGGCCTCCTCGCGCTCCTGTTGATCTACGGTGCCTTCCTCGCGGTATTCGTTCCCTACCTCTTCGACCGGGCCCGACCTTCCCTCGGCGACCCGTTCCGGGCGGGCGTTGCCCTCCTGCTCCTCTTCGGGCTGGCGTTCGCCGGCGAGTTTGCCGCGCTCGGCGTGCTCGGCCCGCTTCTGATCGTCGCGTGGCTGCTGTTGCGCGGGAACGAGGTCGTTCCCGCTCGGTTATCGAAACCAGTTAAGAACGCCTCGCGACGGCTCCTAACCTCCGGCGGACGGGACCTGTCGGGTTCCGACGGTACCAGTATCACCGAATCCGGACCCAAACCCGATCCCGGATCCGGGACCGACAGCAGCGATAAGAGTGTCGATACGACGGCCGCCGGCAGGACGACGACCGAACGCGCCGATACCGACGGGACCGGAGCTGCCGACCGCGCGCTCGGCGATGTCGGCTACGAGACGACCCTGATCGTAGCGGGTCTCGGGTTGGTGGTGCTCGTCGAGTTCCTCCGCGTCGACACGGGGGCCGGGCCGGGCCGGTACAACACCGTCTTCAAGACCTACATGCAGGTGTGGGTGCTGTGGGCCGTCGCCACAGGCGCGATCCTCGCGCGCTTTCTCACGTCGGATACGGTCGGGCGACGAAGCGGCGTCGGACGACGGGGCGCACGCGTTCTCGTCGCCGTGCTCGTGGTCTCGACCTCGCTGTACGCCGGCCTCGTGCTGGCCGATCACTTCGGCGACCCGAACCCCGATATGGTAGGCAACAACGGTCCGACCATCGACGCGCTGGCGTTCGTCCCCGCCACCCACCCCGAGGAAGCCGCCGCGATCCGGTGGCTCGACGATCGGACCGGCGACCGCCAGCCGAACATGGTTGCCGCGCCGGGCACCGATACGTACGCCTGGACCAATGCGCCCGCCAGTCTCACCGGTGTGCCGACGGTCGTCGGGTGGTCCCACGAGGTCGGCTACCGCGGCTCCGAAGCGTACTACGAGCGGGTCGAAGACGTCGATCAGCTCTACACCGGGTCGCCGCGAGCGCAAACGCGGCTCCTTCGCGAGTACGACGTCCGGTATATCTACGTCGGACCGAACGAACGCGATCGGTACGGCACGGAACTGGGCTTCGACGGACTCGGCGGGCTCGACATCGCCTTCCGAAACGACGCCGTGACGATCTACGCCGTCGATTCCGATCGACTGGCACCGCGGTCGTGACTCGGCCGCTCGTCGCGACTTAGAGGAGCCGCTCATCGATCCGCCAACGGCGTCCCGTTCGGTCGGGATCCGTATAGCCGAGCCATCCGATCGAAGAACACGAACATGGAAAGCACTGAGACAGCCGTGCTGAGTACCGTCTCTATCGGTCGTCGTTCGAGGGCGACCCGCAAGGTGTAGGGATAGATCGGCGCGGCGAAAGCTACGAACACCACATCCTTTGGTGACGACAGCAGTCCCCGATCGAACCATACCTATTCCCCGAGCACGACCCGTGTCGCCCACGCCTCATCGTTGTCGGGTGGCTCGAAGACGAGCTGATTAATCGCGACGAACAGCAGCGTCCCGGCGAGGAGCGGGCGATGTCGCCAATAGATGCCCAGTATCAACGCTGGATACGCGGCGATCAGGGCCCAGACGCTCCTGGGGTTAGCGTGTCGCGACCAGAAGTACCGCTTTGTGAAACCATCCGCACGAACGACGCGATGGGCCATTCGAACGGGTACGCCCGGCGGACTACTAACGACGATCGCTTTGAACCTTCCTCTGCCGATCGGCCAGCGGACCTCCCGGTTCGGTTTTTCGCCGATAGGTTCGAGGTGCGTCGAGCAGGCGGTAGGCGAAACCCGCGTGCAGGGGTTCGGTGTCGTAACTCGACGAAACCGACCGGATCGGGTTCGAGAACGTGTCCGTCCTCCTCGACCTATCCCCGGTAGGTCGTTACCGTCTCAGTCGCCGTTGCCCATGTCGAGACCGGTCTCCTCCCGCCGTTCTTCGAGCTGGCGGATCTGGAGTACGTAGTAGCCGAGGCCCCCGAGGCCGACGAGCAAGAACAGGGCGAGCACGCCGCCAAAGATCCACAGGTCCCGTGCGAGATAGTAACTCACGCTCACGGCACTCGCCTCGACGTTCTCCCAGCGCAGGTGGACGCGACCGTTCTCTCGCGTCCTGCTGTCCGCGCCGGGCCTGACCTGCGAGAGCACGGGTACGCCGACGCGCATCCCCCGAGGGAGGATTACCTCGTAGGAGCCGTCGACGAACGTCGGAACCCTGACTTGTTTGCTGCCCGCCGGGGCGCTGAAGGCGACTTTCCCCTCTCGGGCGGGCAGCGAAATCACGGTCGACTCGCGTTTCTTTTCGACCTGCGATGCCGGAATCTTCGTGACGGTGCCGTTCGGATACCGGTACTGAAGCGCGCTGACCGCGAGGGGCTGATCGCCGGTGAAATCCCGGGAGTTGACGACGAGCTGCGAACGGTTCCGGAGGTCGTAGATCGCGTGGTACTCCTCGCCGGTGACGTTTACCGTTACCTTCTGCTCGGTGTCCCAGTCGTACTGATAGTCCTCGGAGATCGCCTCCTCGTTGACCTGTCCTGGGCCGAAGACGCCGGCACAGCCGGCGCTTATTGTCATCAGCCCGAGTAGTACCAACCCGAGTATCTGTCGTCTCATCGGTGTCGAGCCTCGGATCTACAGGGCTGGGGTCGGAGCCGAGACTGGAGTCGAAGCCGAGACCGGGACCGGCGTCCTCTCCTCAGTGTCCGCTGTGATATCACCTCGGTCATGGCACGACACAGAGCAGTTCGGCGCGCAGATGTTTCCCGATCGACGCGAGCAATCCAGGGGGGTCGGTCCCCTCACGGCAGACGACGCTCCCTTCGAGCAGGCCGCAACGTTCGACGGTGACGACGTCGCCGGCGTGGCCCGCCCGGTTCACCGTTGCGCGGACCTCGCTTCTGGTGGCACTATTGTAGTTCACCCGACCGCCCCCCCGCGACCATTCGTACAGCCGATCGCGTTCGGCGTCGGCGAGCCGTGAGGACTCGCCATAGACGAATTGCAGGGGGAGGTGTTGGACCAATCCGAATCGGGTTCGGATCTGGCTCGGCGACCCCGGGCCGAGGCCGAGGTCCGACCGCGAGACTTCGACGTGCTCGCCGGCGTCGAGCGTGATCGCCTCCTCGTCCCAACCCGCCACGGTACCGACGTACTGGGCTCCCGCTTCGAAGTCGGTCGTGATCTCGCCCCACTCCTCGCGCAGCAGGTTCCGGGCAACGACCGCGTCGGGGCCATCGACGGTCACAGTAGGAAAATCGTCGTGGCGCACGCCGACGTCGTACTCGACTGTGAGATCGCCGAGGGCGTTGTCGACCTGTGCGCCGAGGGACCGAAGCGCGCGCTCGCGGGCGTCGCCCTCGACGTACACCTTCGTCGCGAGCACGACCATCGGTTAGACCTCGGCTTCCGCTTCGAGATCGGCGTCGGTTTCAGTGTCGACGTTGAGTTCCGCGCGGAGTTCGGCGAGCCTGCGGTCCATTGCCTCGACCAGGTGGTCATTGTCCATCGGTTCCATCGCCGAGCCGTCCGGACACTCGAACCCGAAGTCCATCGCTTCCGCGAACTCGTACCGGACCCCTTCGTTTTCACACAGGTAAAATTCGTTGTCCTGCTCGTACTCGCGCCGGTCCTCTAAGGCGCGCATGACCTTGTGCATCTCCGCTTCTAGCTTTTCGGGGATGTTCTCGTACTCGAACGTCCACAGGTAGGTGAGCCATCCCGAGTCCTCGTCGCGCAGTCGGCGATAGGTCGCCAGATCGTTCTCGTAGAGGATGAACAGTGCGCGACGCACGTCATTGAGTTCGAGATCGAGGTCTTCTGCGAGTTCCTCGTCGGTGACCTCGCCGTCGGGCGGCGCGGCGGCGACGGGCATCCCGCGGGGCCCAACGAGTTCGTGGAGATAGGTCTGGACGACCGGGTCTTCGAGTAGCTCCTCGAACGCCATTACTCGAAACCGGGCGATTCTCCCGGTTAAACCCTTCGACACTCGGTCCTCTTCGGGCCGTCTCCCGCCTCGGCTACGCCCGGGAGAGAACGACTTGAGCACCCGTACGTATATTAGCAATAGGCCCTAAGTTGCTGTCAATGACGTGTTGCAACGACGGCTTGGCCGAGGTATTAGTATAAACACTGGTCGGACGATCAGGCTCACCGAGGAGGACAAATGGTGAGTGGCGTGCGACGAAGAGGCCGGCGTCACGAGCCAAGGACGAACTCGCACCGAGGCGATCGAGAACCTCGACGGAGCGGTCGCCCTCTACAACGGGGAGATCGGTCGCCCGCCGACCGATGAGGAGCTTCGGGAATGGGGAATCGATCCCGAGAAAAATCGGACAGCAGGCGATCTCCCCTCTGTCCTCAGCGGTCCCATCGACGGTGACGGTGACACCGCTGACAATAGTTCCGAGGGCACTCAGCCCGAGGACGAGAGGGTGGTTACACGCGACTTCTCCGGTGCTGACGTGAGGAAGGTACTCGCCAACGCCGGAAACTTTCGTACCGATCGACAGCGCGGGAGCCATGTCGTCATGAAGTGGGAGCATCCCAGGGGACCAGCGGTCGAACAGCCTACAGTCGTTGTCCCTCTCCACGATAGCCTCGCGATCGGAACGCTCCGAGACATCGGGGAAGCGGCAGGAATGCGCGACTTCGACGAGTTCTGTCGATGAATCGATCGCAACAGATGAATCGCCACTGGAGAGCAGATCGGTGCCCGGAACGGTGACGCCAACCGTTAGGTTCGCGGACGAGAGCGACGCCGAACGAGTCCGAGAAATCTACGCGCCGTACGTCCGTGATTCGGCGATATCGTTTGAGCCGTCGCCGCCGTCGGTCCCGGAGATGGGCCGACGTATCGCCACGACGATCGAACGGCATCCCTGGCTGGTCCGCGAACACGAAGGCGAGGTCGTCGGTACGCCTACGCCGGTCCTCACCGCACGCGGGACGCCTACCAGTGGTCGGTCGAGACGTCCGTGTACGTCGACGAGGACCACCGCTGGAAAGGAGTCGCCCGCGGACTCTACGAGTCGCTGTTCGCTGTCTGTCGGGTTCAGGGGTTTCACAGCGCCTACGCGGGTACGACGATACCGAACCCGGCGAGCGTCGCGTTTCACGAAGAAATGGGGTTCGAACCGATCGGCACCTACGAGAAGGCCGGCTACACGAACGGCGACTGGCACGACGTGCGATGGTTCGCCAAATCGCTCAACGAGCACCCGTCCGATCCCGAACCGCCGCTATCGATCGCCGAAGCACGATTACACGAGGAATGGAACGACGCGCTCGCGGCAGGGGAGTCGGGAACCGGCCTGTAGCCCTCGCAATCGTCTCACAGGTTCCGAACGGCTGTGACCGCCGCGTCGATCCCGGGCGCGTCGAAGAGGTCGACCCCGAGGTAGGCGTTCGCGCCCGCGGTGTAGAGGTCCGCAACCGTCTCGATCACCCTGTCGGGCAATGCGGGCGGGTCACGCTCACAGAGGCTCCGCCAGTCGGCGCGGTCGCGCTCGCGGGCCGTTACCTTGGCCTCTTCGACGCTCTCGACCCATCCCGGGTGTTCGCGCTTGTAGTACTGCCGGAGGACTTCCTTCGAGAGTTCCTGGCCGTCGTAGGAAAAGCGGTTCTCGTCGAAGGTGCCACAGACGTCCGCGACGGCGATGGTTCCTCGATAGTAGTAGCACTCGATCTTCCCGTCCTCGTGGGTGAAGCCCGCCCGTTCGGCCTGCCGGGTGAGGAGGTGATTCACCGCGAGCGCGAGTTCCCGCAGACGATCAAGATCGGCCTTCCCGGCGATCGCTTTCGCCTCCCGTTCCGTGAGATAGCGGTCCTGTGCTTCGAACTTCGTCGAAAAGTCGATCGCCGGCTGCGGGAGTGCTACTGTCCCGTCGGGCCAACCGTCGTCGCCGTCGCCATCGCCGTCGAACTCGACGCCGTACTCGCCCGGGTCGGCGCGTCGCCGGAGGCTCGATCCCGGCGGAACGGAATTACGAAAGACGATTTCAAGAGGGATCAAATAGTTCTCGCCCGCCGCCTCGTGGTAGGCGTCGTAGTCGTACGCGCCGTCCGCGAAGGGTAGGTCGGGGACCTGCGTAAGCGAGATCGCCATCTCCTCGGGTGATGCCGTGAGATCCCCGAGGTCGGTCACGTCGCCGCCGTTATCGCCACAGGTCGGGCGAACGCCCCGGTAGTGTGTCGGGACGTGGTTGGTATCACACAGCTCGAAGTTGTACGCGCCCATCGTACAGAGGCTCCGACCTTTTCCCGGGATCGTATCGGGCATCGTCCCCCAGTCGAACACCGAGTAGTCGTCGGTGAAGCGAAAGGTACCCTCCCCCAGCTCGTCGGGTGTGGCCGGGCGCTCGACGCTGAACTCCTTGACGCTGGTCATGCTTCGACCCTCGGAAGGTCGGCACAAAGGGGTTTGCTTCCGGTCCGTTCCGGCTGTCGTCGAGCCTCGGTTATTGCAATCCGCGGGCCGCGTGTCCGAAGGAGTCGTGCGTCGCGGCCGGACGGGACGCGGGAACGGCCGCCGCGTCGATACCGCCCTCGGCCGACAGCACCGCGGAGGGGTCGCCGCGTGTGCTCAGCCGACCCGGCCCGAGATCAATACGGAGTCCTGGAGAGCGGTCCCGCCCGTCGCCATCATCGACCCGGAGCCCTTGGCGAGCGATCCCGAGACACGACCGGCCTCGTTCCGTTACCCATATTATCGAGTAACGCTACTCGTCTCGGGTTTCCGGCCGTCCGAGGGTATGAAACTCCTCGTTCGGTCGCATGTCCGCGAAGTTCGCCATCCGGTTCGAGAGGTTGTAATACGCGGTGACGCTCGCGATGTCCCAGATCGCCTCCTCGGAGAAGCCGACCTCTCGCAGGCGGTCGAGGTCGGTCGAATCGACTTTCCCCGGCGCGTCGGTGAGGGTTTCTACGACGTCCAACATCGCCCGGTGACGTTCGGACAGGTCGGCGGCGCGGTGGTTCGCCGCGAGCTGATCCGCCAAGAGGGGATCGTCGCCGTAGATCCGAAGTAGCGCGCCGTGGGTAACGATACAGTAATAACAGTCGTTGACGCCGCTGGTCGTGACGACGATCATCTCGATTTCCTTTCTGGTCAGCGCCGAATCGTCGACGAGCGCGTCGTGGTACGCGAAGAAAGCTCGAAAATGACTCGGCTTGAACGCGAAGGCCGGGAAGACGTTCGGCCTAAAGCCCGCTTGGTCGGTCTCCTCGGCGATGCGCTCGCGGACGTCCTCGGGGAGGTCGTCGGTGTCCGGAACGTCGAACTCGGTCATGGGATCGTCGGACATACCCAAGGGTGCATCGAGAGCGCAATAGCCCTTTGGCCCTGGCTGGTGGTAGTCGATGTGGGTTTCCCGGGAGAGCTAACGGGATCCGTTTCGGAAGCCCCCTCCTACCCGACCGGCCGCGGCTCGCTGTCGTTCAAAGGACGCGAAGCGTCATTTGTAATGTGATGGGAACTCTTCGAGTTCTGATTTACTCACGAGAACTCCGTTCTCGTGAATGTGGCAGGAACGCGGAGCGTTTTTGCTGCAAGCTGGAAATCTCCGATTTCCAGCACTGATGAAAGACGCCGGGGGCGTCTTTCGAACCACGGCGAAGCCGCCACGCGGTCGGCCCCTTCCAGTCCACCCCAGAGCGGTCGCTATCGGCCTCGATCCTGACCTCGGCCCTTGCATCCCTTAGCGGTTCGCGATCTCGGTAGTCCGTGTTCCCCCTAACGATTCGGAACGCTCCTCACGATCCGTTCAGCCACCGGTTGACGTAGACGAGCACTCCGTACCCGATCAGGCCACAGACGAACAGGAACACGGGCACGAGAAACGGGAGCAACCCCTCGAACCCGACTGCGAGCGGTCCGATCACCGGTCGATCACCGGCCGATCGTCCCTCGACCGCCACCCGGTGGTCGATCGGGGTTGCTTCGCGCGTGTCGCTGGTATCGGTCTCGTCGGCGTCGGTGCCATCGGTGTCGGTTCGAGTCGATCCACGGTACACTCGGCGGCAGGCGGGCGTTCGTATACCCCTTGCAGTTCCGGCGAAGCGTGACTGTCCGGCTGTGGGTCCGACCGTTGCCCGCCACCAGGGCTATCGGAATCGGAGCCGCCGGAGTCGTTGCGGACGTCGGCTCTCAGATCTCGTCTTGGGCTTTGAGCTGGCTGATGACGTCGTCAACGAAGCCCTCGGCGCTCTCGTAGGGGAAATCGCCGTCGAGTTTCGCGTTGAGTTCCATCGCGGTCATCGAGAAATCGCCCGATTCGAACTTCGTCGAGGGGCCGTTCGGCAAAGCCGGAACGAGGTCCATCGGGCTCGTAATCGGGTAGTCGGCGTCCCCGAACGCGTCGGTCATCTGCTCGCGGAGTTCGGCTTCGTCTGCCATACCACCCACCGATTGTTACGAGGGACAAAAATCATTCGAGACCGCGTTCGTGACGCCGGCAGGACACGCGCCGTCCATGGACTCGACGTCTCGGTGGCTTGGCGTTTCGGGTTCGATCGCAGTGCGCGGGTCTTTTGAGCGGACGCCGAGTTCCCCCGGTATGTCGAACCCGGAGTACCCCCGTGTCGACGTCGAGGCGTTGCCTGACGCGCCCAACCCTACGACACATAAGAAGGAAGTCGACGAGGCCCTCGGGATCGAGGCCTTCGGATTCAACGTCTATACCGCTCGGCCGGGCGAACGGCTCCCCTGGGGGTATCATTACCACCTCGACCACGAGGAACTGCTGTACGTTATCGAGGGCGAACTGGAACTCGAAACGCCCGAAACGAGGGGGACGGGAGGCGACGACGATGGCGGGACGGCCGACGGCGGGGGCGAAGATGAAGGCGAACCGCCCCGCCTCGCGGCCGGCGAGGCACTGCTCGTTTCTCCGGGAGCGCCCCAGTGTACCCGTGCCGTCGGGGACAGTGTAACGAGGGTGATCGCGGCCGGTGCGCCCAAGGACGCCGACGGTGCCGTTATCTCCGAGTTCTGTCCGGCCTGTGAGGAACACACCGACCGGACGTACGACCAAA
>PXRY01000076.1 GCA_003022925.1 Halobacteriales archaeon QS_8_65_32
TACGAGACACACATCGAGGAGGTGCTCGCCGACCGGGAGATCACCACCGACGAGTGGTTCTCGATCGAGGACAAGGGCTACTTCCTCAAAGCGCCGTCGAGCGTCGTCGGGCCCGACGAGGGCGTTACTCTCCCGTTTGCCGACCGGCGAACCGACCACGAGATCGAACTCGCGTTCGTGATCGGCGAGGACTGTACGGACGTCGCCGCTGAGGACGCGTGGGACCGGATCTTCGGGTATACGATCCTGCTCGACATCTCGATCCGGGGCGACCAGGACCGCTCGAACCGCAAGTCCTACGATTCCTTCACCGTCATCGGCCCGTGTGTCGCCACGCCCGACGAGGTCAGCGATCCCCAGGACGCCGAGATGGAACTGAAGCTCAACGGCGAGACGCGCCAGCGGCAAAGCACCGGCGATATGGTCTATACGTGTGCGGACGTGCTCCGGTACGCCTCGCTCGGGACGACGCTCGAAGCCGGCGACGTAATCACGACCGGAACGCCCGCGGGCGTCAGCGCGCTTGCCGACGGCGACACGATCGACGCTCGGATCGAGAACGTCGGGGAAATGACTGTTGACGTCACCGAGAGAGATGTCCGGTTCGCCGACGTCGATGTGAACAAGGGCGGCCAGGAGTAAGAACCAACATCGAGGCTCTTCGAGAGCATAGTAGTAACTGAGGGGCTTGGATGGGAGCAGCGGGCAGCGGATCGGGTCGGGCTAAACGGCTCGAAAGCCCCCGACACGCTCGGCTCGGGGGGCTCGCTGTCGTTCAAAAGACCGCGCGTCGCGCGGTCTTTTGTGATGACGAGAGACGCCGAAGGCGTCTCTCGAACCACGCGCTTCGCTCCCTCACTTCGTTCGGTCGCTTCAGTGCTTGCATCGCCCGCCGTCGCCGAGCGGTCGGCCCCTTTCAGTCCTACCCACGGCGGTTGTTTAGTAGGTAGTTGCGTGAATCGGCGCTGCTACGTAAGCCGTCGCAAACGGCTCGTCGTGTCGGGTAACAGTACGGCGGTGCGTGATCGAGGGGACGTTACGACGAGGGTTCGGCTTCGGCGTAGAAGTTGAACGCCTCCAGTACGGGGCGGTCGGTCATCCCCAACAGGATCGCCTCGCCGTCGGGGTCGTGGTGATGGGTGCCGTCCGGCGGCACGACGAAGATATCCCACTTGCCCCACTCGAGAGCTTTGTCGTCGACGTGGGTCACCCCCTCACCCTCGATGACGAAGTAGACCTCCGTCGCGTTGTGGAAGTGCGGGTCGGTCGGTCCCTCGTTCAGCAACTGGGCTCGGAAGCTCATCGTCGGGAACAGCGGTTCCTTTCCCGTCGCCGGATTGGCGTACGCGAGGCTGTACCCATCGTGGGGGTCGGGTTCGTCGTTCGCGGCGCGCTGGCGCAGCGATTCGGTCATCTCGTTCCACCCGAAGCGATACGGCGGCGTCGCCTCGCGGATACCCTCGAACGGTCCCGGGATCTCCCCGTTCGAGCGCTCGTCCGCGGGTCGGCCCCGGCCGTATTGTGAATCCCAGTAGCCCTGGGTCTTCGTCACGGGCTGGCGTTCGAGTTCGTGGTTCTCGAAGACCTGCTGCTTGTTGAACGAATCGAGGAAGAGCGGCAGGTCGAGCACGTCGAGCCACGCGGCGGTTTCGTCCGAATCGTTGACGTGATCGTGCCACTCCCATTGTGGCGTCGTCACGAGGTCGTTGTCCCGCATCGGGAACTCCTCGCCGGCGACGACCGTCTTCATCTCCTCGTGGCCGTCGATCGTAAATCGCAGCGCGTTCGCCGAGTGGCGGTGGGCTGGGGCGGTCTCGCCGGGCGACACGGTTTGAACGCCGACGTAGATCGTATTCGAGATCGCGTTGCCCAAACTCGTGTTGACCGGGACCGCGACGCGGCGCTGGAAGCCCGGCGGCAACTCGGCGATCGGGACGTCCGCCTCGATGGCGTCGATGGCGCGTTCGATGTCCGCCCACTTCCAGATACCGGGTTCGGGGTCGTCGATGACGGTCCCGAAGTCCTCCTGGACCTCCCAGAGCGGGCGCAAGTCGTGTTCGTCGAGAATGCCCTGTGTGTCGTCGCTCAGCCGGAGGAGTTCCTCGGGCTTTTCGTGTGCCATGCCCCACCATTGGGGTAGAACCGGTATAAGTGTCGGGCGACGCAAGCACGCGAGCGAACGGTAGTGAGCGAGCGCGCGCAGCGAGCCCCCCGAGTCGAGCGTCCGGGGGCTTCCTAACCGGTCTCATCGGCTTTTTCCGGGACAAATCGAACCCGAACACGGGTTCACTACGCTTGCGCATCGAAGATCTCGCCGGAGCGAAAGACCGCCCGGCAGTCCTCACAGACCATCCGTTTCTGGATGGCGTACTCCCAGAGCTTCCCGTCACACCGTAGGCAATCGAAGTGTGCGCGAGCGAAGGGGTTCGCCTCGGCATACGGGTTCTCGAACTCGGCCATACCGACACTTAGCGGGGGAGGCGGCTAAAGACGTGCGGTTAGTCGTGTGACGACCGATCGATCACCGGGATCGAAGCCGAAAAGCCGGACCGACGACTGATTTCCGCAAACCGACCGGGACGAGACGATAGGAGAAAACCGTTCGGTGTAACCGAACAACCGGCTACTGATAAGCGAGGTTCAATTCGAAGTCGTTGCGCGCGGCACGGAGCTGGTCGGCGAGTTCCGATCGGCACCGCTCTTCGGTGACACGGTGGGCGGGGCCGGCAACGGCGAGCGCGCCGCAAACCTCGTTTTCGAACAGCAGCGGCACGCTGATCGCGTGTATCCCTTCCAAATCCTCGCCGAGGTTGAGCGCGTAGCCGCGCTCGCGGACCGTATCGAGCGCCGCTCGGAGCTCGTCGGAATCGGTGATCGTGTTCGGCGTTCGAGCCGGGAGGCCGTGACGCTCGATCACGGCCCCGACCTCGGCCTCGGCGAGGTACGCGAGGATGGCCTTGCCGCTCGAATTGCAGTGCATGTACGCCCAGGAGCCGACGAGCGAATCGACGTCGACGTCCGTCCGGCCGGCGTGGCCGTACAGGAACATGACGCGGCCGTTCTCGTGAACGAGCAGCCAGACCATCTCGCCGGTCTCGACTTCGAGGTCGTCGACGACCGGCCTGGCGGCCCGGTAGACGTCGCGGCGACTCCGAGCGTGCTGGCCGTACGCGAAGAAGGCGAGCCCGAGGTGGTAGCTGTTCCCGCGCTTGACCGCGAAGCCGTGCTCGCACATCGTCGCGAGGTGGGCGTGGACCGTGCTCTTGGCCAGTCCGAGGCGGGTCGCGAGTTCGGTGACGCCGGCACCGTCCGTGTCGCGAAGCAGTTCGACGAGGGCGAACAGCGTCTCGTCGGACTTTACCCCCGGCCGTTCGATCGCTCCGTCGTGCATATGGTTCTCTCGCGCGCGACCGACTAAACGTTTGACCCCTAGTACGGCCACGATCGAAAGCGCTTGAAAGGGAGATTCAACCGACTCGGTACGAATCGAGATTGTTCGGTATGAGCGAACACTATGTGGTCGATCGCCTCGATAACAGCACGATCGATCCTGACCCATCGGCGTGTCAAGAACGGGACCATCGAACGCCGTCGTTATCGACGGCTACGGTCGGCACCAACGGCCGAGGCACCCTCGACTTGGGCCCCAGTAATCGATCCGACGGTTCCGAGACGGCGAGATCGTTCGGTGAGAACGAACCAGCGTTCGAACCGTGCGAGTAGTCGGCCTGTGGCCTCACGATGACCGGGCTCCGAAAACACGCGGACGGCGAGTAAAAAAGCAGGACGACAGTCAGTCCCGATCGGTCCTGATCGGTTCTCAGATCTCGGTGATGCGCTCGTGGTCGTCGTCGAGGGCGGCGGCGTCCTCGGGCAGCAGGGCAACGACTACGTGATCGGCGTACTCCTCGAAGTAATCGACGAGGGCGGCGATCCGATCCGAGTCGATCGTTTCGAGCGAGTCGAGCAGGACGAACGGCATCGATTCGTACAGATCGTGGGCGAGATAGCCCGCGAGCGCGAAGACCAGGCCCGTGACTTCGCGCTCGGATTCGGAGAGGTGCGACACCGTGTCCTCGTAGGTGGTCCCCGAGTCGGTGCTGCGGATCACGTGGAGGTCGAAGACGGTCTTCGTCACCGTGCGGCGGCCCTCACGGGTCTCGGTCTCGCGGCGTTCGAGCCAGATGCGTTCGATGTTCGCGTAGTCGAGGAGTTCGAGGACAGTCTCGATGTGGTCGTTGAACTCCGCGATGGCCTGGGTCTCGATGCGTTCGATCCGGCCGCGCAGGTCCGTCAGGTCGACTTCGACTTGCTCGCGCTCGGCTTCGAGTTCCTCGCGTTCGGTGAGGTCGGCCTCGACCGACTCGATTTCCGTCGAGATCTCTTCGCGCTCACGTTCGAGCCGGCCGAGTTCGAACTCGAGTCGGTTCGCCCGCTTGTGCAAGTCGAGCAACTCGCTGTGTTCTTCTTCTTGGAGCGCTTCGACCTCGGCTTCTAGCTCCTCGACGTCGGCCTCTGACTCCTCGCGTTCGGCTTCTGCGTCGTCGAGCCGGTCGTTGCGGTCTTCGATCTCCGCTTCGACGTCGCGAAGTTCGCGTTCCTTGCGCTCGCGTTGTCGCCGTTGGGTTTCGATTTCTCTCTTCTCGCCTTCGAGGTCGTCGATCTCCCCGCGTATCGTGCGGCGCTCCTCCAAGAGGTCCGAGCGTACCCCCCGTAGGCGATCGAGCGTCGCCTCGATCCGCTCGCGTTCGACTGCCGAGCAACAGGTCCAGCAGACGGTCTCGCTGTCGGCGAGCAACTGGTCGGTGAGCGCGCCCGCCCGATCGCCGCCGTCGCTCTCGGAGCCGGCGTCCGTCCCGTCGTCGGTTCCGTCCCGGAGCGCGTCGAGCACGGCGGCGCTGGCGCTCTCGCCCTCTAACATGTCCTCGTTGAACCCGACGATCGTCTGGAGTTCGTTGATCGTCGTTTCGAGTTGCTGTGCGCGGTCGCGGCGCTCGGCGAGGGCGGTCTCGATGTCGTCGATCGCGGCGGCCGGCGCGGTCGTCGCCCCGCCCTCGTCCCCATCGTCGGCGTCGGTGCCGATATTGCTATCGGCGTCGGCAGCGGAGCCGGAATCGGAGCCGAGTTCGGCGTCGAGGTCGTTCTTCCGTTCGCGGAGCGCCGCAATGCTCTTGCGTTCGCTTTCGGCGTCGAGGCGAGCGTTTTCGACGGCGCTGCGGGCGTTGCTCAGTTCGTCGAGTTTGGCGTCGAGTTCGGCCTTTTCCTCGCGGGTCTCCTCGACGCCCGCGTCGGCCTCGGCGAGGTCGGTTTCGGTCTCGTCGAGGGCGGCGCGCTGGTCCTCGATCCGTCCGTCGAGGTCGGTTCGGTCGGCTTCGAGTTCGGGGAGGCGACCTTCGAGGGAGTCGAGCGTGTCGATCTCCCGATCGAGATCGCGTTTCTCGCCTTCGAGCCGGTCGATTTCGGCCTGGAGCGCGTCGGTATCGACCGGACGCATAATCAACTCGCGTAAGTCGTCGCCGCGGGAGACGGCTTGGCGGGCCTCGTTGGTCTCTAATAGCAACGCGAAGAGATCGGCGAGTTCGGCATCGGCCCCCTCCAGGTACGGCTCGCCGCCGGTCCGGATTGACGCCGATCCCGTCGAGCCCCTTCGTGTGAGGGTACGCATATACGTCTCGTCGCCAAGTGCGAGTTCGACGCGGCCCTCGTCGGCATCGCCCTTGAGCGAGACGTGCTCGCTGCCGAGCGCGGCCATGAGCGCCCGGAGCAGCGAGGTCCGGTTCGTGGCGTTCCGGCCGGTGAGGATCGTTACCCCCGGACTGAAGCTCACGTCAGTGTGATCGATTCCCCCGACATTGTGAACGGCGAGGCGAACGGGCTTCGTTTCGGCCGAGCGTGCGGAACTCATTGGCCGAGGCGAGCACCGCGTCGGACTAAGCCCTTGCTATACGCGCCGTCCGCGACGCCGGTGGCAACGGGGACGGGGACTGAAAGGGGTCAGGCAGAAACCGCTCGCGTCTGTATTTCTTCGAGCTCGTCGGGACTCGTTTCCTCGTGTTTCAGGTCCGCTAACTTCTCGCCTCTCGATAGCACGACGAACCGATCGGAAATCGAGTAGCCGTGCTGGATGTTGTGCGTGATGAAGATACAGGACGTGCCGGCGTTCTTCAGTTGTTCGATGAACTTCATAACCTCCCTGACCCCCGTGACCGCAAGCGCCGTCGTCGGCTCGTCGAGGATCACCAGATCGGCGTCGAAGTACATCGCCCGGGCGATCGCCACGCCCTGTTTCTCCCCACCCGAACAGAAGCGGACCTCCTGGTTAGGCGAGGCGATGTCGAGTCCGAGCTCCCTCGTGAGCGTCTCGGCTTCCTCGCGCATCGTCGATTTGTCCAAAAAGTCGAACGGGCCGATCGAAGCGGTCAGTTCTCGTCCGAGAAAGACGTTCTGGGCAACGCTCCGGTCGTCGACGACCGCCTGGTCCTGATAGACGGTCTCGATGTCGAGTGCACGAGCCTTGTCGACCGAGGAGATGACGGTCTCCTCGCCGTTCCAGTAAACGATCCCCTCCGAGGGCTGGTGGACCCCGGTGATAATCTCGATCAGCGTCGACTTTCCCGCCCCGTTGTCCCCGATCAGTCCCACGACTTCACCCGGATAGACGCCGAAGTCGATCCCCTTCAGCGCGTGCACCGACCCGTATCGCTTGTGGATACCCTCCATTCGGAGGAGCGGCTCCCCGTCGTAGTTCAGCATAGTAGTCGTTGGCTCCCGATGTGAGAAAAACGAACACACATTAGATAATAAAGCTATCGACGATCGAGACCTCTCCCGATCGACATGGATCGGTTTGACGCCTCGTTCGGGCAAACGCTACCTCGCACACCGGTCGGTCAGTATGATCGAATGCGGAGTCGCCGTCCGGTGGTGGGGTGCAAGGTGGCGTAGCGCCGATCAGACAGCGTCCTGGCTGAAGATGACGCCCCAGTTCGAGCTCTGGTCGTAGTTATCCGAATTCAGGAGTTTGCCGCTCGTCTGAAACCACGGATGGCCGTTTTTCTCCCGCACGGTAGCCGGTGCCCAGTCCTGACCGCTCCAGATGTCCGTGCCCAGGTGTTGTTGACCCGAAATACTCAGGTCGTCGGTCGTGAGTTCGTCGCCGGGCGACGGGAGCGCTCCCTCCCCTTCGGTGCGGAGCAGATCAAGGTAGTGTAGCGCGATCGGGAGGTAGTACTGGGTGGGTTGGGCGTAGCCCCGCTGTAACCACCCCTCGTCGAACAGGTCGATAACGGTCGGGCTGCCGTCCATACAACCCATGAACACGTCGCCGGGCTGGCTGCCGTAGCGGTCGAGGGCTTCGGCAGCCCCGGCGGCCATCGCCCCGTTCGCGGCGAAGATCGCGTCGATGTTCCCGCCCGTGCTCTGGAGCTGTGCGAACGTCCCTTCCTGGGCCGGTCCTTGGTTGAAGTTCGCCCTCGCTTCGAGCACTTCGATCCCGCTGACCCCATTGACGGCGTTTCTGAAGCCCTGCTCGCGCGAGGCCCCGATGCTCTGGGCCAGATCGCCCTGAAGGTCGAGGACCGTCCCCTCAGCGCTGTTGCCCGACCCGTCGCTCCGAAGCTGCTTGACGATCGCCTCGCCGACCGCCTGAGTAGCGGGCTCGTTGCCGATGTAAATGCTCATCGAGAGGTCCGGCGTCTCGATGTCGGAGTTACACGAGATCACTGGTATGTCCTGGCTCGCGGCGTTCTCGATGGCGCTGGCGGGCGCGGTCGCCGAAACCGGCCCGACCGCGATCCCGTCGGCTCCCTGCTGGACGAAGCTCTGTATCTGGGAGATCTGCTCCTGGCCTTCGCCCCTGGAGTTGTAGTTCTCGAACTCGAAGCCCTTGTCCCGCGCGAAGAACTTCCCGCCCTGGACGTAGGCGTCCTCCCAGGAGCCGTACATGCCCCAGATCGTGTGCGGGTAGTTCGGCTGCTCGCCGCCTGAGCCGCCGCCGCCACCTGAATCGGATTCCCCGCCACCGCCGCCGCTGGAGTTGGCCCCGCCACCGGAACCGTTACCACCGCCGCCCGAATCCGTTTGTTCACTGCCCGAACCACCACCGCCGAGACAGCCGGCGAGCGCGACCGCGCCCGATGTACCGAGGGCCTTCAGCGCGGTCCGCCGACTTACTGTGGACGTGCTATCGTCTGCCATGGCTACGACGCTCCAATACCATCGGGCAGTTAAATAACTTTTCCCCCACCGGAAGCGCGGTGTTTAGTGAAGCGAGGAAGACCGACGGGAACCGCTCCGGGTGGGACTGGAAGGGGTCGGGCGTTCACGGGCGCTTCGCGCCCGTTAGCTCGGGAGAGCTTCGCTCTCCCGTAGGTCGGCGAACCCCGGCGACGTGAGCACTGCAGCGACCGAGTGTAATAGTTCGAAAATCTCCGATTTTCGTGATGAAAAGAGAGCGAAGCTCTCTCGTGATGACAAGACGGCGGAGCCGTCTCGAACCACGCGCAGCGAGCCCCCCGAGCCGAGCGTGCCGGGGGCTTCCAAAACGGTCTCGGCGGCTCTTCTTCTGAAAGCTGCTACATCAAACATGGCCCTTGGAAGCGATCACAGTAACCAGTGGTCGTTTCGATCACCCGGACATCGTCAAGCGGTCACTCACCGCCTCGCGGGCCCGGTTGACGATGACGGCGGCGATCACGAGGAAGCCGAAGAAGATGTTGACCTGGTTGCCGCTCGCGCCGGTCATGAGCAGTCCGGCATCGAAGACGCCGATCAGGAGCGCGCCGCCGATCATGTTCAGGATCGATCCGCGCCCACCCGACAGGCTCGCCCCGCCAATCACCGCCCCAGCGAAGGCGAGAAACAGGCTGCCGTCGGCCATTCCCGGGGTCGCAGAACCGAGAAATCCGGTGTAGAGCAGCCCGGAGACGGCGCTCAACACGCCGGAGAGAACGAACACCCAGAAGACGGTGTTCGTCACGCTGATACCGGCCCGCTTCGAGGCGTCGGGGTCCCCACCAACGGAGTAGACGTTGCTGCCGAACTTCGTGCGTCGCAGTATTACATAAAAGAGCCCCGCGCCGGCAATGAGGACGAAGATGGCGATCGGGACGCCCGCGACGCTCTCGCCGCCAATGGCGAGGTACGGAGCCGGGATCCCGTCCCGGATCGGGTCGAGGCTCACTTCCAGGGTTCCGTACTGGAGCACGAGGTACGTGCCTAGGGTAATGAGGAAAGGATTGAGACCCAAGCCCGCGACGAAGAAGCCGTTGAACGCGCCGATGACGGCTCCGACGATCAGGATCGTGAGCACGCCGAGATACCACGGCATCCACGGGGCCAACTCCGCGAGGAGCAACGCGTTGAGCATACCGGTAAAGCCGGCGGTCTGTCCGACCGAGAGGTCGAAGTTGCCGCTGATGAGACAGAGGCCCTCCGCGACGACTAAGAAGCTGAGTGTGACCGTCGAGAAGACGACGAACCGCAGGTTCGAGACGTTGAAAAAGGCCGAGCCGTTGATCGCGCCGAAGACGAGCGTCGAACCGAACAACAGCACCCAGATGAAGTTATCGACGAGAAACAGTTTGATATCGTCTACCGTACCCCGTTCGGCGGGAGGATCCTCCCGATCGACGTTAACCTCGCTCATTGGTGACTCGTCCCGTGGCTCCTCTGGGGTTACTCGTATCATAAAGGTTTCCTCAGGGCTCAATAGTGTATTCGATTCAAGCGGTTTTGCGGGAGAGAGCCGTTGAAACCGTTTTGGAAGCCCCCGGACGGTCGGCTTCTGCTCACGGGCCGGAGGCCCGTTCGCATGGTCCGCGGGACTCTCCGAGTCCCGCGTGGTTCGGGAGAACGAAGTTCTCCCGTCATCACGAGAGAGCTTCGCTCTCTCGAACGACTACCCGCGGCTCGCTGTGCGCTTCGCTCCCTCACTGCGTTCGGTCGCTGCAGTGCTTACGCCGCCGGGGTTCGTCGACCTACGGGAGAGCGAAGCTCTCCCGAGCTCACGGGCGCGAAGCGCCCGTGAACGCCCGGCCCCTTCCAGTCCCACCCTGAATGGGTTTCTGTCACTCTTCACCGGCCATGAAACAGCCCGTGTCTGTAGCAGTGTTGACTTGCGCGATTGCTCGCCGAACAACCGCCACCGGGGCGGGACTGAAAGGGACCGGGCGCATAGCGGCGAAGCCGTGGTTCGAAAGACGCCTCCGGCGTCTTTCGTTCATTGCGAAAGGCGCGGAGCGCTTTTCGAACGACCACGTTTTCCGAGGTCGG
>PXRY01000077.1 GCA_003022925.1 Halobacteriales archaeon QS_8_65_32
AGCGAGTGCAACGAGCGAACGAGGGCTCGGAGGGCGAGCGCAGCGAGTCCTTCGTAGAACCCCGGTGAAGCAAGCACTGGAGCCACCGAGCACAGCGAGGGAGCGAAGCGCGCAGCGAGCCGCGGGTAGTCGTTCGAGAGAGCAAAGCTCTCTCGTGATGACGGGAGAACTCCGTTCTCCCGAACCACGCGGGACTCTCCGAGTCCTACGGACCATGCGAACGGGCCTCCGGCCCGTGAGCAGAAGCCGAGCGTGTCGGGGGCTTCCTAAACGATCTCGGCGGTTCTTTTCCTGAAGCTGCTAACTAAACATGACTCTCGTGACACATCCAAACAGCAAACTTACCAGCCGTCACGATTTCCGTTTCGTCGAACTACTCAGGTTGGCGTCTGTGGCGCGTCGAGTTGCTCGGCGAGAAAGGTTATCGCGGGCTCGGGCTCGGTTTCGACGAAGCGCGCGGCCTCGATCCCGTTCCGTTCGATCACGATCGTTGGGATGCGCTCGATGCCGTACTCCTCGACTCCCGGCCCGCGTTTCGAGCCGTCGTCGGCCTTCTCGATGGCGTACACCTCGACCTGCTCGTCGTCGAGGCCGGCAGCATCGAGCGCGGCGGCGAAATCCGGCAGCACGGCCCGACAGTCGCCACACCAGTCCGCGCCCCACACCGTGACTTCTAACTCGTCAGCGAGGCGTTCTATCGTCCCGATTGCGTCGGGGTACGAATCGGCGTTCCACGCCGGGTTCGGCTCCATCGTTTCGAGGCTCATACCTCTCGTATTATCCCGAGACGCTTAGTCGGCGCGAACGATCGGTCGGCGTACCGGACGCTCGACTGTCGCGCTCCCGGGCGAGCTGTCGTCACCGGTTTACTCGTTCGGCGAGTAACCCGGAGCGATGAAGACGAGCGTTTTGGATACTATCGGCTCGCCGCTCGTACAAGTCGGCTCGCCGCCGGGCGTAACGATCGCCGCGAAGGTAGAATCGAAGAACCCGGGCGGGTCGGCGAAGGACAGACCGGCGCTCGCGATGGTCGAGGCCGCCGAAAGCGATGGGAAAATCGAACCCGGCGACCGACTCGTTGAGCCGACGAGCGGGAACACCGGGATCGGCTTCGCGATGGTCGCCGCGGCGAAGGGCTACGAGATGACGATCGTCATGTCCGAATCGAGTTCGGAAGAGCGCCGCGGGATCATGCGCGCATACGGTGCGGACCTCGAACTCGTGGACGGAAACATCTCCGCGGCGAAGGATCGCGCCGACGAGATCGAACGCGAGGAGGGCGCAACCCAGCTGCGCCAGTTCGAGAACCGCGCGAACCCCGACGCACACTACCGGGGCACTGGCGTCGAGATCCTCGATCAAGTGGGCGATCGGACGATCAACGCCCTCGTGGCGGGCGTCGGGACCGGGGGGACGATCACCGGGACGGCTCGCCGGCTGCGCGAGGCCTTCCCCGATATGGACGTCGTGGCCGTCGAACCCGCCGACAACGCCGTGCTCTCGACCGGCGAGGCCGGCGACGACGACTTTCAGGGGATGGGCGCGGGGTTCGTAAGCGAAATCTTGGACACGGACCTCATCGATTCGATCGAGACCGTCCGACTCGCAGAGGCCGAAGAGGAGTGCCGCCGGCTCGCCCGCGAGGAGGGAATCTTGGTCGGCCAGTCGAGCGGCGCGAGTTCGCTCGCCGCCCACCGGGTCGCGGGCCGGCTCGCGACCTCGGAAGCGAACTGTCCGCCGGCTCCGGTACGTCTCGACGCCGGGGATTTCGAAAACGCGGAGGACGTCGAGGACACCGGCGGCGCCGACGACGCCAGTGCGAGCGCCGAGGGCGTCGGTCGAAGCGCGACCGACGGCGGCACGCCGAACGGGGGTAACGAAAGCACGACGGACAGAGCCGGCGAGAACGCGGCCGAAGGCAAGAGCGCCCGCTCCGCGCGGGCGGCCAACCAGCCCGACCGCGACCCGACGGCCGCGGCGTACGCCGACTGCCCGCTCGTCGTCACCGTCTTCTGGGACAGCGGCGAGCGCTACCTTTCGACCGGCCTGTTCGACTGACGCGCCGATCGGAGAATCGAGACAACGACGGACGACGCGAAGCGACCGGCGCTTGCCAAGCGACCGACGGTCACTTACAGAACGCCGCGATCGTACTGGCGGCGAAACACCGAGCGCACAGCCCGGCCCCCGATCCGTCCGGTTCGGTCCGTTCGACCGGTCCGGTCGGCCCGGTCGATCGTCGCCCGCCGCCGTTCGGATCGAATCGATCGTCGAGCCATCCCGTACTCTCGGTCGACCCGACCACGCCGACGGTTCCACACTGTGAGCATCTGTTTTCCACCCCGCCCGTATCGAGTATCGGAGGTCCCATGGGTTCGCCCGTACAGCCCCAACCCGGGTGTTCGTTACCCTTGTTCACACAGGGCCGGCGACGACGCTCGCTCGATCGACGGATCGGGGCCGAGGAGAAGCCGAAAACGGGAAAGACGGAGGACCGGAACCGGGAAACGGAAAGCGAGCGACGACGGGTCGTACACGCGGACGGTCAGCCGATTAACCGGTCGCCTGGACGGCCCTAGTCGGATCTCAGGGGTTGAGTCGTTCGCCACCGATCGGGGTAGCTGAAGGCGGCGGATGGATCGTCGGTTGTGATCGTTCCGTTGACGAGGTTCCGGATGGCCCGTCGGAGCCGTTCGGAAAACGCCTGCTGGGAGATGCCCAGTTCGGCGGCGAGCTCGGCGGCACTCGTCTCTCGGGGCGATTCGAAGTAGCCGCGCTCGCCGGCAAGCGCGAGCGCCTCGTACTGGCGCTCGCTGAGGCCGAATCGTCCGTCGAGACGATCGTCCAACTCGTAGATCCGTTCGACGTTGAGCGTTAGCCCACGGTCGTGACACGCCTCGGCGAGCGCGGCGAATTCGTTACGTTCGGGGACGAGCAATTGAAGCCGCCATCCCTCCCGGTCCCCGCGAGCGCTCATGAGCGTCGCGTCGTGATCGGCGAGCGCCGGTGCGAGCGTGCCCGTCCCGTCGATCCAGTCCATCTGGTAGAGCCACTCCGTATCGAGGTCGACGAGCCCCCGGACGGCCGACACCGACGGGTCCGCGTCGATCGCCGCCTGTAATTCCCCGTGGTCGGGTCCGTGGGCCCAGAGCACCACCATCACGCGGTCGCCGGTACGCGGGAGCGCCCGCTCGACGGCGAACTCCGCGTCCGGCACCCGCTCGAACGTCTCACACAGTGCGAACTCGGCGACCGGGACCCGGAACTCGCCCACCGTACTCATTCGGCCAACTCGGGGCCGGAGATGCATAAGCACCCGGTCCGTTTTTAAATTCTCGCCGACGATTGGCGACGGTTAATACCAGTCAGCGGCGGTCGGCAGCGTTCGACGGCATCCGATCGTTCCGGCGTCTCGACGCCCACATCCCGGCGTTCGGCGTTACTCCCCCTACTTCCACTTGATCGAACAGCCGCGCGACGGCCGGAACTCGTCATCGACGGCCTCGCCGGCGAGCACGCGGTCGATCGCCGCGCGCATCTCGAAGCCCGGCTCTCCGGAAGGCTCCTCGTCGGGCCCGGTCGCGTCGTCGAGACGACCGTGGTAGGCCAATCGGAAGTCGGCCGTCGATCCGTCGTCGCCGTCCTCTCCGCCTCCGTTGGCGAACAGGAACGGGTCGGGCGTACACGTCGCGCCGTAGGCCCGGGCGACGTCCTGGGACTCGTCGCGCAGGTAAGCGTCGTACCGTACGGTACCGTCCTCGACGACCCGTTGCATTTCCTCGAAGGAATCGTCGGGGTACTGTTCGGCGTCGTTCGGGTTGATCCCGACCACCGCGACCGCGTCGTAGTCGGCCGCGATTCCGTTGAGCGCGTCGATCTTGGCTTTCGCGTACGGGCAGTGATTACAAGTAAAGGCGATCAACAACGCCTCGCGATCGGCGACGTCCGCGAGCGCGTACGTCCCGCCGTCGGCTCTGGGTAGCGAGAAATCGGGTGCTCGGTCGCCGCGTTCGAGTTTGCGCTCGGACTCTTGAAGTGCCATACCGGCCGTTCGGGTCCCAGCGCGAAAGGCGTTATGTCAACGCGTCCGGGTCCGTTCGTCGCCCCGTCGTCGGATCGTCACTTCATTGCTGGGTCATCGCTCTGCGGTCGGACCCTAATCGGATGACAGTCGGATTCCAGTTGGAGCCCTCACATGGGCAGTTGGGTCGCGCGACCACTCGCGGAACAGCCGTCATGGGTGGGATTGGAAGGGGCCGACCGCTCGACGACGGCGGGCGACGCAAGCACCACAGGCGAGCGAACGGAGTGAGCGAGACCCATGCTAGCGCAACCGTCATCCGAGCGGTCGCCGAAGCGGCCCCATGGACCTACCAGTAGACGAGGAGCGGCTCCGCGCGGACGTCGAGGCGACCGCGGAGTTCGGCGCGATCGACGCGCCGGAGGGCCGCGGGCGCACCGTTCTCGCCGGCACCGAGGCGAACCGCGAGGCTCGCGAGTACTTCGTCGAGCGGCTGGACGACGCCGGTCTCGACGTCCGAATCGACGGGGTAGGAAACGTCGCCGGCCGCTGGGAGCTCGAAAGCGCCGAGCCCGACGCTCCGGCGGTCGCCGCCGGCAGCCATCTCGACTCCGTCGTCGAGGGGGGGATCTTCGACGGCCCGCTGGGGACGTACGCCGCTTTAGAAGCCGTACGGGCGATGCAGGACGCCGAGGTGGAGAGCCTCCGAAAACCGATCGAGGTCGTCTGTTTCACCGAGGAGGAAGGCGGCCGGTTCGCGAGCGGTCTATTGGGCTCGTCGGTCGCCGCAGGCGTCCGATCGGCGGCGGACGCGCTGGCGCTCACGGATTCGGACGGCGTAACACTCGACGACGCCTTGGAGGACATCGGCTATCGCGGCGAGGGCCGCCTCAACGCGGGCGAGTGGGACGCGTGGCTCGAACTGCATATCGAGCAGGGCACCCGGCTCGAATCCATGGGTAAAGAGGTCGGGATCGTCACGACTGTCACTGGGATTACCCACTGTGACGTGACGATCGCGGGCGAGACTGACCACGCCGGGACGACGCCAATGGGAACGCGAACCGACGCGCTCGCGGCCGCAAGCGAGCTGATCGCCGACGTCGAGCGGGCAGGCCGGCGCGCCGCCGGGATCGGCGTCGACGCCGATGCTGATTATAGTCCTGGAGACGAAACCGAACGCCGAAACGCCGACGCCGAGACCGATACCGACGCCGACGAGGACACCGAGGCGGACGTCGATATGGACGCCGAAAGCGACGCTAACGACGACAGCGACTCCGGTGACGACAGAGACAACGAGGGAACGGCGGTCGCGACGGTCGGCCGGATCGACGCCCGGCCGAACGCGACGAACGTCGTTCCCGGCCGCGTCGATCTCGGCATCGATATCCGTGACGTTACACGCGAACCGATCGAACGGGTCGTCAACGCGGTGGAAGCGAGCCTCGCGCGCCTCGAAACCGAACGCGGCGTCGAGACTACCCTTGCCCGCCCGCTCGACGTTCCGCCGACGCCGATGGCCGAGCGATGCCAGGGCGTCCTCCGGCGGCAATCCAATGAGACGGCGATTTCATCGACGGCGTTTCACTCCGGGGCGGCCCACGACACGATGCACGTCGCTCGCGTCACCGACGCCGGCATGCTCTTCGCGCCCTCGCGGGGCGGCTATTCGCACAGCCCGCGCGAATGGACCGACTGGGCCGACTGTGCGGCGGCGACCCGAGTGCTCGCCGGTGCGCTGGCCGACCTCGCTGGCGTCTGAGACTCCATTGGCGTCGATCGATGCTGGCCGACGATCGGTCGACTCCTCCGGCCGACCGCGGGTTCCGCCGCTCGACCGGGAAATCGCCGACCGGGCGAACCGCGCGGGCGTTCGTCCGTCGTCCGGCAGCGAGCGTCCAGTTCTCAGCCCCCGGCTTTCAGCGCCCGAGTTCGGCGAGCAGGCGCGAGAGGTGGATCCGGTCGCTCGTCCCCTCGGTTAGGTCCATGTCGATCTCGCCGGCGAGTTCGTACGCTTTCGCCGACTCCCGCCCGCTGCGCTGTGATCCCAGCACGTCGACGATCCCCTCCAGGACCTCGGTGCCGTCCAGCCCCTCGTCGACGAGCAGGTCGTCGAGCGTCGAGCGGGCGTCGGCAAAGTCGCCGCGCTCTGCCCGCCCGACCATCCCCTCGATCCGGTCGTCGAGGCCGACGTCAGTCAGGGCCTCGTACGCCGCGGTCATCGAAAGCTCGCCTTCGGCCTCGGCGGTCGTCTGCGCGCCCAAGATTGCCTTCCTGAGGTCGCCGTCGGCGTAGCTCGCGAGGTAGGCTACGCCCTCGGCGTCGTACTCGACGTTCTCGGCTTCTGCGATCCCCTCTACGACCCCGACTACCTCCTCGTCGGTCGGCGCGCGCATGGCGATCGGCACACACCGGGAGGTGATCGGCGCGATGAGTTTGGATGGCTGGCGGGTCGTAATCACGAACTGCGTGGTCCGGTGATACTGTTCCATGACCCGGCGCAGCGCTTGCTGGAAGTCCTCGCGGATGGCTTCCGCGTTATCGAGGACGAGGGTCTTGTAATCGCCCGAGATCGGCGCGTAGCCCGCGGATTCCTTGAGCACGTGGTTGATAAGGTTGGCCTTCGAGGAGTTCCGGCGGCGTTTCGAGGTGATGAAAGACGAAAAACGGGGGTCCTCGCTGACTTCCTTTTTCGTCCGATCGAAGAAGTCCGCGACGTTGAGTTCGATCAGGTCACCCGCGGGGTCGGCGTGAGCCTCACGGGCGAGCGCGCGAACCGCAGCGGTCTTGCCGCTTCCGGGCGGACCGTAGAGCACGAGATTGAGCGGATCGTCGACCGCCTCCTGTAGGTATCTCCGTGCGTTCTCCTGGGGGAGATCGGTAATCGCCGGCGCGTATTCGTCGGTCCAGAGCGGCCCCTCCATCGAATCGGGGAACACGACCTGTCGGTAAGAACCGGTCGGTTCGAAAGCGCCAGTGTGCTCTGCGAGTTCGATCCCCTCGCCATCGGTCCAGCCGACGATCGCGCTCGAACGAGATAACGGCGACTCGATGTCATCGTCTCCCTTCCTGCCGCCGTGTGCGGGGGTGACCCTTCAGCGGTTCTCTCCCGGCGTGTCTCGCCCGTCGAGCCGAAACGACCAATCGATAGCTCCGAATAGAATCGAGCGGTGACCGACTACGACACCGTGCTGTTCGACAGCGATGGCGTGCTGGTCGAACCGCCCGCGTACGACACCCAAGCCGCAGCCACGCGGGCCGCGTTCGGCGAGGTCGGTGTCACCGGCGCGGACCGCCAGCACGTCGATGCCGTTCTCAGTGGTGTCACTACCGAGCAGCTCCGGGCGATCTGTGCAGCCTACGATTTCGACGTGGGGACGTTCTGGGAGGCGCGCGAGCGCCACGACGAGCGCTCGCAACTGGACGACTTCGAGAGCGGTTCGAGGGATCGTTACGACGACGTCGCGGCGATCGCCGATCTCCCACAGGATCGAGGCGTCGTGAGCAACAACCACCACAGCACGATCGAGTTCGTACTGGACTTTTTCGATCTCCGCCCGCTGTTCGATACCTGGTACGGTCGCGAGAAGACGATCGGAAGTCTCGAACTGAAAAAGCCCGATCCACACTACCTCCATCAGGCGCTCGCCGATCTCGACGCCGAGTCGGCACTTTACGTCGGTGACAGTGAGGGCGACGTGCTCGCCGCTCGGAACGCCGGCATCGATTCGGTGTTCGTCCGACGAGCACATTGTCGCGACGTCGTTCTCCCGATCGCTCCGACCTACGAAGCGACCGACCTCCGCGACGTCGTCGCCCTGGCAACGGAGTGACCAGGTGAACCCGATACCGGTCGGGAGTCACTCCATCGCCGCTCGCGGGGTAGGCGGTTGGAAATCGTGACCGCTGTCGCCGCCCGTCCGCGGCAGTTCCGAAGCCGGTATAGGCCCGACCGACCGAGGAGAGACGAATGACGTTGCGCGTGACCTTTCTCGGGACCAGCGGCGCGATCCCCACCACAGAGCGCAACCCGAGTGCCGTCTTCGTCAACCGCGAGGGCGACGAGCTCCTCTTCGACGTCGGCGAGGGCACCCAGCGCCAGATGATGCGTTTCGGCACCGGCTTTTCGGTCTCGCACGTCTTCCTCTCCCACCTGCACGGCGATCACGTCCTCGGGCTGCCGGGTCTGTGTTCGACGATGGACTTCAACGAACGGGAGGCGTCGCTCGCGATCCACACACCCCAGGGAACCCGGACCGCGATCGAGCGCCTCATCGGGGTCACGGGCGCGCGGCCCTCCTTTCCGGTCCGGGTCAACGAGGTCGGCCCGGGCGATGTCGCCGTCGACGGCGACGGCTTCGCGGTCCGTGCGATCGAGACCGACCACCGCACCCGATCGGTCGGCTACGCGCTGGTCGAAGAGGATCGAAAGGGCCGCTTCGACCGTGAACGCGCAGAGGAACTCGGTATTCCGGTCGGCCCGCAGTTCTCCCGGCTCCACGACGGCGAACCGGTCGAATCGGAGGACGGCACCATCGTCGAGCCCGGAGAAGTCGTCGGGCCGCCGCGACCGGGGAGAAAGGTCGTCTACACCGGCGATACCCGTCCCACGAAAGCCGTTACCGAGGCCGCTTCGGGGGCCGACCTGCTGATCCACGACGCGACCTTCGCCGACGACCACGCCGACCGCGCGGAATCGACCGCGCACTCGACCGCCGCCGAAGCTGCCGAGGTCGCCGCACATGCGGGCGCGAAACGTCTCGCGCTCATTCACGTCTCCTCGCGGTACGCCGGTGACCCCTCGTCGCTCGCCCGCGACGCACGGGACGTCTTCGACGGCGAGGCCTTCGTCCCCGACGACGGCGACGAGATCGAGGTTCCCTACCCGGATGCAGAATAAGTCGCCCCGTCGGACCTCGTGAGACCAGCCACCGTTCGACGAGTGGACACCGGCTCACTCGGGTCGAACAGGTCCTCGATCGCACAGTCGAAAAAGCCCGCGAGCCCGAAGGCGAGTTCTAACGACGGATCGTAGCGCTCGCGCTCGATGGCGTTGATCGTCTGTCTCGTGACCCCCACCGCTTCGGCGAGGTCGCCCTGGCTCATCTCGCGTTCCGCGCGGCGTTCTGACAGCACGTTTCTCATCCACGGCGCGCGAGCACGAGGAAGCCGAACCAGACGAGGAACAGGCCGGCGACGAACAGCCCGATCGGCGCGAGCCATAGCGGGAACGAAACGTAGCCCAGCCCCGCGAGCGCCGACACGATCGGGAAGACGATCGCCGATCCGTACGAGAGCACCTGGATCGTGTTCATGCTCGCAGTTTCGAGAATCTCGGCGTCGCGCTCGTCGAACAGTATCGACTCGCTCGCCCCGTGGAGCGCGACCGTCGCCGCCCCGAGCGCGAAGAAGGCGACCGTCCCGAGCGCGGGATAGCCGCCGACCGTCAGGCCGACGAACGTCAGGCCGACGAACGCCACCATCCCGAGCACCCACAACCCCGCGTAGGTCAGTCGCCGTCGCTCCGTGCATCCCATCCGTCCCGCGTTCGAGTTCGCTTCCATGTTGTAAAGCTACTTTTACAGTAAAGCGTACTTTACACGCGGTAATAAACCTGTCGGCGTTTCGCGCGTCGAAGCCCGACCTTTTGACCGGGCAACACGTAGCAGCGGTATGACCGACCTCGGCTTCGGGACCGCGTGTACCTACTGCGAGAGCGACCTCGCGGCCTACGACCCGGTGTTCGTCGCGAAACAACGGGGCAGCGAGCGCGTTCCGACGGGGCAGTTCTGTAACTACGCCTGTCTGTCGGCGTACATCGACAAGGAGGAGTTGGTCTACGGCGACGCCTGTACGTTCGATCCCTCGGCCTGAGCGTCAGGATCGACGGCCGATGGGCGGTGTGTTTCCCGGTCTCGGTCTCGACGGTGTCGGCCGTCGGCTATCAGCGATCGTTCATCAGTCGTCGTCGCTCGTCGCCTGGGCGTCGCTCTCGCCGGTCGGTTCGGGCGAGATCGACTCCTGTTCCTGGGCGTCGACGACGGCGACGCTCGCGAGATTGACGATGTCCTTTACTTCGTCGCCGCGCTGGAGTACGTGGACCGGTTTCGCCATCCCGGTGAGCATCGGGCCGATCGCCTCCGCGCCGCCGAGACGCTGGAGCAGTTTGTAGCCGATGTTTCCTGCCTCCAGGTTCGGGAAGACGAGCACGTTCGCCGGCTCGTCGAGTTCGCTGAACTCGTACGTTCCCCGTAGTGCGTCCTCGACGACGGCGGTGTCGGCTTGCATCTCCCCGTCGACCGGGAAGTCGACACTCGGGTCTTCACGCAGGCGTCGGGCGGCTCGCCGGGGTTTTCTCGTTCCCTCGTTGTCGACGCTCCCGAAGTCCGAATAGGAGAGCAACGCCGCACGCGGGGAGACGTTAAACCGGCGGGCGAGTTCCGCCGCTCGGTAGGTGACCTCTTTGAGGACGTTCTCGCTGGGGTCCTGGTTCACCGTCGTATCCCCGCAGAACACGACCCGATTTTTGAACGTCAACATGTAGACACCAGCGACGTACTCGACGTCCTCGGCCGTCCCGATGACCTCTAACGGCGGGCGAAGCACCGAGGGATAGTCGTGGGTCAGTCCCGACAACATGGCGTCGGCGTCGCCCATCTCGACCATCACACTCGCTAGGTAGTTGCCGTCGGTGATCAGGTCCTCGGCTTCGCTTTTGGTTACGCCCTTTCGCTGGCGGAGTTCGAACAGCCGATCGGCGTACACCTGACAATTGGTTTCGTTGGGATCGACGATCTCCGGATCGAAGTCGAGTCCCAGCCGGTCGGCAACCCGCGGGATCTCCCTGCGGTCGCCGACGAGGACCGGTTCGGCGATCCCTTCTTCCTCGATCTGGTGGGCCGCCCGGATCATCTTCTCGTTGTCGCCCTCGGCGAGCACCACTCGCTTGGGATCGCTTTTGGCCTTGTCCGTGATGACACGCATCATCTCGCGGGATTTCCCCAAACGAGCTTCGAGTTCGGCGACGTACTCGCGGGTCTCGAAGTCCTCGCGGGCGGCCCCGGAGTCGACCGCCGCCCGGGCAACAGCAGGGGCGACCTCGAACAGCACCCGGGGATCGACCGGCTTGGGGATGATGTACTCCGGGCCGAACTGCAGCGGTTGGTCGTCGTATGCGGAGCGAACCGCGTCGGGGACGTCGCGTTTCGCGAGATCGGCGAGCGCTTGGGCGGCGGCGACTTTCATCTCCTCGTTGATCTCCCGGGCGCGCACGTCCAACGCCCCCCGGAAAATGAACGGGAACCCGAGCACGTTGTTGACCTGGTTCGGGTAGTCCGATCGGCCGGTCGCCGTGATTACCGTGTCGTCCCGGGCGTCTTTCGCGTCGGGGTAGGTGATCTCGGGGTCGGGGTTCGCCATCGCGAAGACGATCGGATCGTCGCTCATCGAGCGGATCATCGCCGGACTCACGATATCGGGCACCGAGAGGCCAATGAAGACGTCCGCGCCGGCCATCGCATCGCTCAGGCTTCCCTCGCCGACGTCACGAGCGAACTCCTGCTTGTACTCGTTGACATCGCCCGCCTCGGCGCGTTCGGTGGTAATGATTCCCGTCGAATCACACATCGTGATGTTTTCGGGGTCGGCACCGAGCGAGACGTAAAACCGGGCAGTGGCGATCGCGCTCGCCCCCGCACCCGAAAAGACGATCTCCAGGTCGGAAATTTCCTTGTCGGCGATCTCGACGGCGTTCAGCAGGGCGGCCCCGGAGATGATCGCGGTGCCGTGCTGGTCGTCGTGAAACACCGGAATGTCCATCTCTTCCCTGAGCGTCTCCTCGATCTCGAAGCATTCGGGGGCCTTGATGTCCTCCAAATTGATGCCCCCGAAGGTGGGTTCGAGCGCCCGACTGGCCGTGATCATGTCGGCCGGGTCGGAGAAATCAAGTTCGATGTCGAAAACGTCGATATCCGCGAACCGCTTGAACAGGACGCCCTTGCCCTCCATGACGGGTTTTGCGGCCTGAGCACCGATGTCACCCAGCCCCAGTACTGCCGACCCATTGGAGATCACACCGACGAGATTGCCCTTTGCGGTGTAGGTGTAGGCGTCCTCGGGGTCGTCTTCGATCGCCAGACACGGCGCGGCCACGCCCGGCGAGTAGGCGAGGCTCAGGTCGCGTTGGGTGTTCGTCGGCTTGGTGGTCGCGATCTCGATCTTCCCGCGCGGTTCCGCCCGGTGGTAGTCGAGTGCGTCCTCATCGAGTCCCATACGTCGCCTAACCGAACCGGATGGCAAAAACCTGTCCCTATCGTCGATACGACACTTCGACGAACGACGAATTCGACCCCACCTCGGTCCCTCACGTGTCGATCGCTCGCGTGCCGATCGCCCACGGTCGGTCGAGCACGAACGGATTCGGAGGGCATCGGGCGTAACCGTTCGGGTGAAACGGTTCCCGGCGGGTCGAGGGTAGTCGGTTCACGCGATCGTCCGCTGAACAACTGGCAGGGGCGGACCGAGCGGGGCCGACTGCGCAGCGGTCCCGCCACGGTTCAAGGAGTGCTCTACGTCGTTCGAAACGGCTCCGCTCGCTTCGTATTCGGGTCCTTACGGGATCACGTCGCTGCGCTCGCTCACGAGAGCGCGGTCGCAGTAGAGCTGTTTCTCCAGATTCCCGAAATCGCTCTATTCAACTACGACCTGGCTACGCGCCGACTCGCTTTCGTCGGTCGAACTGAACGATCGAGAGGTAGGTGAAGTACCCGAGCGCGGCGACGACGAGCGCGACCGAGAGCACGGTGACCCCGGCGAACTCGTTCAATGCCGCCGCGGGCGACCCGACGAGGTAGATCGCACCCTCGACGCCTAACACACACAGCGCGCCGAAGACCGCGGCGAACAGGGTTGCGCGCACGAGCGCGATGAACCCCTTATGTCGGCTCTTGAGCAGTTCGAGAACGAACAGGAAGGCCACCGCGAGCAGGTAAAACGGCTCGGGAAGCGATAGCGCCGACAACTGGCCGCTCCGGAAGGCGGTCACCGCGTAGTACGAGAGCGCGAGCAACACGCCGCCGATCAGGGTGATCGAGATGCCGTAGCCGCTCGTCCCGCTCGCCTCGGCTCTCTCGGCGCTTCGCCGACCGCTCGCGTTTCGCGAATCGTATTCTGCCATACTATCGATGCCGGCGGGGCCGGCTACCGGCAGGTAGGGACTCGACCGCACATAACCCCATTGGCCGTTCGGCGTGCTCGATCGTCCAGCGCGTTCGACTGTCAGCCTCATTGGACCGTCGGCTGGGTCGTCGTATCGCCGAGCGTCCGTTATCTTACCACCGTTCTGTCCTCGGCGTCCTCTTCGCAGCGGTGTCCAGCCGACCGACGGATGCTACTGTGGACCATCTCGGGTGGGACTGGAAGGGGCCGGGCGTTCACGGGCGCTTCGCGCCCGTGAGCTCGGGAGAGCGAAGCTCTCCCGTAGGTCGGCGAACCCCGGCGAAGTAAGCACTGCAGCAACCGAGCACAGCGAGGGAGTGAAGTCGTTCGAGAGAGCGAAGCTCTCTCGTGATGACGAGACGGCTGAGCCGTCTCGAACCACGCGCAGCGAGCCGCGGGAGTCGACCGCCCGGGGGCTTCCTGAGTGATCTCACCAACTCTCCCAACTCGAAGCTATGAGATGAACTCAATTTTTAGCTGAGTTCTCAGTCGGTGAGCAGGAACGCTTCGAGTTCCTCGCGATAGGCATCGGGCCGGTCCTCGGTGACCCAGTGATAGGCCTCGTCAAGCGCGACGACCTCGCCACCGACCTCATCGGCGAGGCGCTCGCCGTATTCGATCGGCTGGAAGTCGTCATTCGCACCCCAGAGACACAGCAGGTCGGCGTCGATGTCCCCGTAGGGAATCTCGGTCGTGTGACTCGTGTTCGTCGAGACTGCCGCGCGCGCAAAGGCCCGCTGGCCCCCCTCGCGCAGCCACGGCGTCGTCATCCCCGAAACGAACGTCGAGTCGGCCTCGCCGTAGGTCCCCTGGCCGAAGGCCGACTCGACGGTCCCCTCGAACTCCGCCCCGTCCATTGCCTCCGTGCTCGGCAGCCCCAAGCTCGTAATGAACTCGACGGGCCAGGAGTCGTAACACGTCCCGTTCGAGACGACGAGTTTCTCGACGCGCTCGGGGTGGTGGGCGGCATACCTGAGCGCGACCCCGCTGCCAATGTCGTGGGAGGCCAGCGAGACCGATTCGAGACCCAACTCTTCGAGGAGGTCCCCGAGTGCCTGTTCCTGGGCGCGGATCGACCGGTCGAACCCGTCGTGTGCGGCCGAGTTGCCATACCCCACTAAGTCGGGAGCGATCACCCGCCGTTCGTCGGCGATCGCCGGCGCGAACCGCCGCCAGAGAAACGAGTTCGTCGGGATGCCGTGGAGGAAGACGACGGCCTCGGAATCGCTCTCCTCACCGTCGTTGCCGTCGTCGCCACCCCCACTGCCGTCGCCGTCGTCGTAGTAGTAGGCCATCGCCAGGTCGTGGCCGTCGACCGTCACGGTCGTCTCTTCCTGTGCGTCGCTCCAGGCGTCGTAGTCGTACTCGCCGTTACCGTCGTGATCGTGGTCGTGTTCGGCCATCGGCGTTGGCCTACTGTACCGCGCCGGTAAGAACCCGTCCTTTGCATGTCGACCGGCGAGAACGGGGCCGTCGTCGGTCCGCCGGAAGCCGATCGGCACGAGGGAAACCGAGACCGGAACCGAGGCCGAGACTGGGACGGAACTGAAACCGGGGCCGGAATCGGGACTTGTATGCGGATTGGGATCGGAGCCGGAGGACCCTTCCCCCTCAGTTCGCAGGTCGCCGGCTGCCCTACACGTTTATATCGGCTCTCCGAGTCGTCGATAGTAACGGGGTCTCACTGCCGACGCCGACACCACGATGCGAGCGGGGACGCCGCCGGATGAGCGGTGCGGGCGAACGCTCCCCGACCGCCAGTCTGAGCCTGCTCGACGCGACGATGGTCGGCATCGGCGCGATGATCGGCGCGGGCATCTTCGTGCTCACGGACTTGGCCGCAGAAACCGCCGGGCCGGGCGCGATCGTCGCCTTTGCGCTCAACGGCGGTGTCACGGCTTTCACGGCGCTTTCCTATGCCGAACTCGCGAGCGCGATCCCTCGCAATGGCGGCGGGTACGCCTACGTCCGGGAGGCCTTTTCGGCATCGATCGCGTTCGTGATGGGCTGGACCCGGTAATTCACCTACATGGCCGCCGGCGCGCTCTATGCCCTCGGCTTTTCCTCGAACTTCGTCGAGTTCGTCCATATCTACCTGCCTGGCTTTCCCGACCTGCCGGTGTTGTACGCCTTGCTCGCCGTCGCCGCGTTCGTTGCGCTCAATGCGCTCTCGATCGAGGCGGCAAGGGGTGCCGAGACGATCGTCACAGTGGTCAAGATCGTTATCCTCCTCGTGTTCGTCGCCTTCGGCTTTCTCGTCGTCGACCTCGCCGGGTTCGAGCCGCTCTTTCCCGCCGAGGGCGCAATCTCGCTGTTGCCCGCGATGGGGCTGACCTTCATCACCTTTCAGGGCTACGACCTCATCGCTACGGTTACCGAGGAGGTCGAAAACCCTCGCAAGAACATCCCGCGGGCGATCTTCGCGAGCCTCGCGGTCACGGTCGTTATCTACCTCTTAGTCGTGTTTGTCGCGATCGGTACCTTGGCAGCGGACGAACTGGGCGCGGCCGGCGAGACGGCGATCGCCCAGGCGCCGAAGGCTTCATGCCCGCGATCCCGGTTTTGAGCACGGGCGCGGCGCTCATCGCCTTTGGTACTGTTTTCTCAACGATAAGCGCGCTCAACGCCGTCGTGATCGGCTCCAGTCGTATTGCCTTCGCGATGGGTCGCGAGCGCTGCGATCATGCTCGTCTCGGTGCTCGTCGTCCCGATCCGCACGGTCGGCAATCTCGCGAGCCTCTTTTCGTTGCTCGGCTTCGTCGTCGTGAACCTGAGCGTGATCCGGCTCCGCCGCCGCCAACCGAACCTGCTTCGCCCCTTCTCGGTCCCCTACTACTCGATCCCGCCGATCCTGGGCATCGTCTTCAATATCCTACTCGGACTGTTCATCTCGCCGCGCACGTGGACGATCGCGATCGGCTGGCTCGCGGTCGGCGCGGGCGTCTGCGTCCTGCTCGAACGCCGGAAGGAACGCGCCGGGCAGTCCGACGCCGGAGGATCGAGTACCGTATCGTCGGGTGCCGACCGGACGCCCCATTCTCAGGGGCTGAACCGTCGGGTGCTGACTCGTCGAGTACCGACTCATCGAGCGACGAATCGGCGAGCACCGATCGAACGGCGACCGACCCCGGGGGAACGAGCCGGCAGGCCGACGAGGGCGAAAGGTGATTACGCGTGGCCATGGGACCTAACGCATGAGCGCGACCGGCACCCTCCGAGTAGTGGTCGTCGGTAGCGGCCGGTCGGCCTACAGGTGACCCGCTCGCTCGCCGATCGCGGCCACGAGGTCGTCGTCGAGCGCCGCAGTGACCGCTCGACGCGCCTCGCCGACGAGTACTTCGCGACCGTCGTCGAGGGTGACGCCACCCGGCCGTCGGTGCTCGCCCAGACCAACCCGGAGCGCGCGGACGTGATCGCGGCGCTGACGAACACCCCGGCGACGAACCTCGCGGTCTGCCTGCTCGCCGAACGCCTCGCCCCGGACGCCAGAACCGTGCTCCGGACGGCCGATCCTGCTGAGGAATACGACGACTTCGTCGACAGAGTGGTCTTTCCCGAGGCGGCGGGGTCGCGGCTCACGGTGAACGCGATCGTCGGCAGCGAGGTCCGCTCGATCGGGGAAAGCGTCGGCGCGCTCGACGTGCTCGAAATCGAGGTCGCCCCCGACGCCCCCGCCGCGGGCGAGCGTTTGGAATCGATCCGCCTCCCCGAGGGCAGTCTGATCGTCTCGGACGCCAACGGTCACCGGATCGCCGGCCCGGAGACCGAACTCGAAGCCGACCACCGCTACGTCGTCGCCACCGAACCCGCCGTCGCCGACGAGGTCGTGAACCTGTTGCGGGGCTGAGGAGGGTTCGTCGACCTCGACCCCGAACCGCCGCCCGACCGCCACTCATGCCGCCGTCGGCCCGAAGCGGGCAACCGAGGACGGCTGGAGACGACCGGCGACTGCCGGAGTCGATCGACTGCCGGCTTCGATGCGTTTTTACCTGTGCGAGCGTTGTGCTACCACACAGCATAATTATCGACCATGATGGACTGTCAGAGATGCGGGCAACGGAGCGATTGGATCGGTACCGAGAGCAACTGGACGGCGGTTCACGAGCGCACCACCGTCCACAGGCTCTACGAGTGCAATGACTGTGGCCACCGCCAGCGAACGCGATGAGTACCGATACGCTGCGCATCGTCGTCGCCGGCGGCGGGCGTGTCGGCTTTCGGACCGCCCAGTTGCTCGACGACTACGGCCACGAGGTGGTACTGATCGAGGCCGACGACGACCGCCTCGAACGGATCGGTGACCGTCTCCCGACCGTTATCGAGGGTAATGCGACCCACTCCGGAGTACTCGAACGGGCCGCCCCCGGCGAAAGCGACGCGATCGTCGCGCTTACCGAGGACGGTGCGACGAACCTCGCGGTCTGTCTGGCCGCGCGGGACGCGAGCGAGTCGATCTATACGGTACTGCGAGCCGACACCGGGAGCGGCGAGGAACACGCCGACTTCGTCGACGCGGTCGTCTCGCCCGAGCGGGCCGGTGCCAGGCTCGCCGCGAACGAGACCGTCGGCGGCGAGATCCGCTCGCTCGAGGGCGTGACCGGCGACCTCGAAATTCTCGAGATCAGGGTCGAAGCTGATAGCCCGGCGGCCGGCGAACGCCTCGAAGACGTCGATCTCCCGGAAGGGTGTTTGGTCGTCTCGGACGCGAGCGCCGATCGCCTCGCCGGACCCGACACGGAACTCGAAGCCGATCGCCAGTACACGGTCGCCGTCGAACCCGACGTGCTCGACGAGGTGACGGCCCTGCTCCGGGCGTGACGCTATCCAGCCGCCATAGGGTACGTCGCCGACACCGCTGTCCGTCGGGCCGTCACCCGAAGCTATTTGCTACCAGCTCTCGATCGTCCAAGGGTTATGCGCGCAGCGATACTTGAGGAGTACGGCGAGCCGCTCTCGATCGAGGACGTCGACGCGCCCGACCCGGCTCCGGACGGGGCAGTCGTCTCCATGGAAGCCTGTGGGATCTGTCGGTCGGACTGGCACGGCTGGCAGGGCGACTGGGATTGGGTCGGCGCGAAACCCCCGACGGGACAGATCCTCGGCCACGAGCCGGCCGGCGAGGTGATCGCCGTCGGCGGGGAGGTCTCCCGGGTATCGGAGGGCGACCGCGTCGCGGTCCCGTTCAACCTCGGCGACGGTACGTGTTATGAATGCCAGCGCGGCCACTCGAACGTCTGTGAGAACGTCGTTCCGTTGGGGTTCGCGGAGGTCGCACCCGGGGCGTTTGCCGAGGAACTGCACGTCCCCGTCGCCGACCAGAACGCCGTGACCCTGCCAGACGGCGTCTCGTCGGTGGACATGGCCGGGCTCGGCTGTCGGTTCATGACGGCGTTTCACGGCCTCGCCCACCGCGCGGACGTCGGCGCGGGCGATTGGGTCGCGGTGCACGGCTGTGGCGGGGTCGGCCTGTCGGCGATCCACATCGCCGATTCCTTAGGCGCGAACGTCGTCGCCGTCGACCTCGCCGAGGACAAATTGGAAAAAGCCCGGGAACTCGGGGCCGACGAGACGGTCAACGCCGGAGACGCCGAGAACGTCCCCGGCGAGGTCCAGGCCGCGATCGGTCGCGGCGCGAACGTCTCGGTGGATGCGTTGGGCATCGCCGAAACCTGCCGGAACTCGATTCTCTCGCTCAAGCGCCGTGGCCAGCACGTCCAGATCGGCCTGACGACCCAGGACGAACAGGGGATGGTGTCGGTGCCGACCGACGTCATGACGATGCAGGAAATCGAGTTCATCGGTTCGTTCGGGATGCAACCGACCCGCTACGACGAGATCTTCCGGATGGTCGATCGCGGCAAGCTCGATCCTAGCAAGGTGGTCTCCGAAACCGTGGGCCTCGACGACGTTTCGAGCCGCCTGGAGTCGATGAGCGACTACGGCACGATGGGTATCCCAGTGATCGACGAGTTCGCCTGAGTCGATCGTCGTCGCCACCTCGCACTCGCCACCGCCTGTGCGTCCGTTCTTCCCCTAGTCCGCTCGACCCGTTGTCGGGGTGGAGCAACGTTTATTCGTCCCACGTCCTTAATAAGAGATCATACGAGCAATTATGACGGAACGAGAGGCTCATTTCTTGACCGAATCGGGAGACGACGCGAGAACGGTAGAGCAGATCGTCGCCGAGCGCCGCAAGCGCAACGGAGACCTCGATTGGGACCTCCCGATTATGATTCCCGAAGTCTTCGAACGAGCGGAGCAGGAACGATCAGTCCCGTCTACGGACGACTGATCCGGTTCCGTGCTGGTACTCGATAGTAACGTCTGGATCATAGCCATCGCTACGGAGCCGTCGGAACACGTCGCCGTGCGTGACCGAGTCCTTCACGGCGACGAGCGGGCCCTCGTAGACGCCTACATCTACCGCGAAGTCCTTGCTGGGTTCGAACGATCGCAGAACGTATCGGGAACGGAGGTTCGACGAGCGATCGAGGACTTCACGGGCATGATTACGTCCTCGACGTCCATCGAGGGTCCGTCTCACGAAGCGGTGCGCGATATCGACTTGCGTCAGGTTCGTCGAAGCAGGGAGAACGTCACGCTCGGCCGAGTTCTACGGATCCAACCGAGAGACGCTCCGATCGTTACGCTCGCTACGAAACACGTCGAACGAGGCGAACTCCGGGGCGACGACGAACCGGAAACGATCGTCACGAGCGATCGGGCGTTCAGCGAATTCGATCCCGAAGCGTTCGACCTCGACATCTCGATGACGTATCTCCCGTACGGGGGCTGAGTAGTACCGATCATCGGGGATGGCCGTAACTCGACATCCCTATACCACCGGATCGGGAACCCGAGGTATGTTCCTCTCGCTACGCGAGGAGGTAGAAGCCGCCCTCCGCGAGGCGCTTTCGGCGCTCTCGTTGCCGACGGCGGATCTCGGTATCGAGGAGCCGCCCGAGGACGTCCCGGCCGTGCTCGCTTCGAGCGTCGCTTTTCGGCTCGCCGGCGAACGCGGTGCGCCCCCGCCAGAGGTCGCGAGCGAGATCGCCGCCGAAGTCGACGTAGGAGAGTGTGCGTACGTCACCGATGTCTCCACGCAGGGGCCGTATCTCAACTTCACTCCCGCAGAGGCGTACTACGCTGACACCCTCACCGCGGCCGGGGACGCCGGCTACGGTCGCCTTCCCGCACGCGAGGAAAGCGTCGTCGTCGAGCACACGAGCGCCAACCCTACTGGTCCCATGCACGTCGGCCGGGCGCGAAACCCGATCATCGGCGACGCGATCTCACGAACCCTCGATCTCGCGGGCTACGACGTTTCCCGACACTACTACGTCAACGACGCCGGCCGCCAGATCGCCGTCTTCACCTGGGCGGCAGAGACCTTCGACGAGGCCGACCTTCCCGCGCCTGAGCGCGCCCGGGCGGATTACGACCTCGTTCGCTACTACCGGAAGGGAAGTTCCTTCTTGGAGGACGCGAGCGACACGGAACGCGAAGCCGCGGAGAGCGAGATCGAGGCGATCATGCAGGGACTCGAAGCAGGTGACGAGGAGACCCACGAGCGCGTCGGCCGCGTCGTCGACCGGATGCTCGCGGGTATGCGTTTCTCGCTCGATCGCCTACCCGTCACCTTCGACGAGTTCGTTCCCGAGACGCGATTCATGCGCAACGGCAATACGGAGACGATTGCGACTCGTCTCGAAGAGGACGACCGAGCCTTCCTCGAAGACGGTGCCTGGCAACTCGACCTGACCGACTACGGCATCGAAAAAGAACTCGTCTTTTTGCGGTCGGACGGGACGAGTCTGTATACGACGCGCGACCTCGCCCACCACGAGTGGAAGTTCGAGCGCTTCGACCGTGCAGTCACGGTGCTGGGGGAGGGACATATGCTTCAGGCGAGCCAATTACAGGCTGCACTGTCGATTCTCGGCAACGACACCGATCAGTTGACTGATGTGCTCTACTCACACGTCAATCTCCCCGAGGGAACGATGAGTACCCGCGAGGGCACCGGCGTCGATCTCGACGACCTGCTCGACGAATCGATTGCCCGTGCGCGCGAGGAGGTCGAAGATCGCCTCGAAACCCGGATCCGCGACGACGCGCTCGACGACGGAGACGTTGCCCGCATCGCCGAGCAGGTCGGTATCGGGGCCGTTCGCTACGACATCGTCTCGAAACAACCCTCGAAGGCGATCACCTTCGAGTGGGATCGCGCGCTCGATTTCGAGGCCCAGTCCGCCCCCTACGTCCAGTACGTCCACGCCCGAACGTGTGGCATCCTCGCCGAAGCCGGCCTGCTCGAAGAAGGCAGCGACGCGACGAACGACGACCCGCTCGGGGCGCTCGACGCGATCCCCGGGGACGAGCGGCCGGCGGGCAACGGATCGGAGCGAAGCGACGCTGCGATCGATGTCGAGGGCATCGACCCCGCGGTGCTCGAAACGCCCGAAGAGCGGGCACTGCTCGAAACCATCGCGCGCTTTCCAGCGGCGATCGAGGCCGCCGCAGCGGACCTCGCGCCCCATACCGTTGCAACCTACACCCGCGAGATCGCGGAAGCGTTCAACGTTTTCTACCGGGAGTGTCCGGTACTAGAGGCCCCCGAAGAGGTGCGCGAGGCCCGCCTCGCGCTCGTGGTCGCCGCTCGGCACACCGTAGCGAACGCGCTGTGGGCCTTAGGGGTCGCCGCGCCCGAGTCGATGTAGTGACGATCGACATCGAACGACCACGAGCGACCCGTAGGTGGTTCGACTCCCCGAGACGTGCACGACCGAAAGAATCGACCGATCCGCCAATTCGTCCGCGAGCCAACCGAGAACACGGCGGTATTAAGAGTTACGCAGCTATTTAGCGAACAACCGTTACGGGGCGGGACTGAAAGGGGCCGACCGGTCGGCGAACCCTGGCGATGTAAGCACTGGAGCGACCGAGTGAAACGAGGGAGCGAAGCGCACAGCGAGCCGCGGGTAGCGCGGGACTCGAAGAGTTCCGCGGACCATGCGAACGGGCCTTCGGCCCGTGAGCAGAAGCCGAGCGTGTCGGGGGCTTTCGAACCGTTCTATACTGCTGTTCTGTCTCACTGTCGCTAACTTAACACTGCCCCGCTGCGTCGAGCAACCCTTTTGATGGGGGCGAGAGGAGGCAGTTCATGGAAAAAATCGCTGTCGACGAGGTCGACATCTAAAATGAGCCCTTAGGTGTTCACTCCGTGCGCCGACCGGTCTCGCGGGCGCTCGGGACCACGGACCTCGCGATGAACTACTTCGAACTCGAACCGGGCGACTCGTTTTCGGGCGGACTGCACACCCACCGCGACCAGGAGGAGGTCTTACGGTCCCAGTGAGGGAAGGCGAGTGCATCCGATTCGCACCCAGGGAGTTTCAGGTCGGCAGCAATGAGTCCGATGGGCGGGTAGTAGGGCTGGCCCTCGGCGCGCCCGGGGCGAGCCACGACTTCGCCGACCTCGAATCGATCACCCCTTGTCGCGAGTGTGACGACGAAACCGTCCACGACCTCGAACTCACCGACGAGGGAGCCTTTCGCTTCACATGTACGGAGTGCGGCACCGACTTCGCGGTCGGAGCCTGAGTCCAACCAAGGTGACTCGATGGCCGATCGCCGTCGATGCCGACACCGGTTCGGCGCCGAATCGACCGGTATCCTCGGCGAGCGATCGGCGACCGACCGTTCGATCGCGTCGGCCGGCCACCGGCGCTAGCCGCGTGAGAGACAGCAGGCTCTCGACGTGTTCGTCCGTGGTCCAACCCGCCGTCGCTTTCATTCGCGTCGAGGCCTACTGCTTTCCTGGCCGATGACGAGGCGTGCTCCGAGTCGGACTCGGCACCCGGCGGTGACGAGCCCTATGAGTGCCGAGGCCTCTTCTGTGTCGACACACATAGACACTGAAAACACCATGAAAAATACTCACTTGGTCTGGTGCTGTTGCCGGTGACAGTCGGAACAAAGCCACGCTACATCAAGCGGACGAGCATAATTCTCATGATGGGCCTGAACAGACTCAGTAGAACCGCAGTTTTCACACGATTGGCGCTCCAATTTACCCGACTGCAACGCATGGTACACTTTTTTCCCGAGCCTTCACTTTTTCCAGGATATCGGTCCATTTGCCGTTTCTTGTACCGGTACGGGTTCGCCGAAACTCCTCCGCGCCAATTTGAAGTACTCTCGCCTGTCAAGCCATGCTTCTTGTTCCGATTGCGAGCACCGAGAGTACCCGCACAACTACGACTGCACGTCAGTCCTTTCCCGCGCTTCAAGTTATCGAGCCTTGACAGAAACGGTTCTCCACAAATGAGACAATGAGACAATCTATCTGTACGACTCGGCGGATGTCGCCATTAATATCAGCAGAAATTGAAAATCTTCCATCATAAACATCGCCGGTATAGACTGCGTGCATTAGATATCGCCTTATTCTTAAAGCCTAGCCTACAATATTTCTAGAGAATTTTAATAAATATTGTGTGAGGACGCACTGTCTATCCCACCGTTCTTTCTCAAACAGACCCAAAGGCCTGTGCAATTGCGTTTTCGAGTTCTGCTGGCTGCTTTGAGCCGATGAAAATTCGTGATCCATCGGTCAGGACGAGTTCGACGCCGCGGTTGCCACGGAGCCGATAAACAGTGTTCCCGCTGAAAGACCATCGGATGCCCCAGTGCCAGCCACCGTATGTGCTCGCGGAGTACGTCGTGGCGTATGCTTCGTCGATCTCTCGGAAGGAGGTGTGGCGGAACGACCGATGGATCGGCTCAAACTGGATATAGATACCGTCATGTCGTACTTCGGTGGTAAGCCGGAGTACCCAGAACCGCTCTGTCGTCTCCCGATAGACTGGTTGGCTGCCTCCTGTTGTAGTAACACCCGTCATTATTCGTTCCATTTTGCGAGGGGGATTAAGAGGATTAGCTGTTGGGTCGGGGACTAAACAGTGCTGTGGAGGCTACCGTAATAACAGCATTATCGGTCAGTCTCGTGCTGGGTTGAAGCTGGCTTCCACATGCGCTGCGGTCACCTTTCCTGCTCCCTGCCGCTCCGCCTTCACACCAGCACACCGGAGAATGCTGAGAACTCGGCGAACATCACCCTGACCATCCCTGATTTGGTTGGCGACGCGATCAGCAACAAGTTCCGGCACCGTTTCAGCAACCACGCCCGTTCGGAACGCAGATTCAATCCGATCTTCAACAACCGTCTGCAGCTCCTTCTCAGTGTAGACTGGGAACTCTAGGTTTACCGGATCGAACCGACTGCCATCCCTCTTCCCCAGTTCTAACTCATCCGGAGATTTTGTGGACAGAACCGCCGTAGCTAAAAAGTGATCCTGGCCCTCACATACCGTCTTCAACCGGTAGAGAAGTTCGCCCGGGTTTTCGAGTGCGTCAAACTCATCCAGAATTACGACTACATTGTCGTCTTTGAGGAGTTGGCGGATTCGATCCAGGTGTTCGTCCGCGCCGCGCCCGCGGCGGGCAGTGTAGAAATCGAAGAGTTGTAGAATGCGTGAGAATACTGCGGGCTGGGTGCTCTGGATCTTGCAGTTGATATAGACGGTTTCGATATTTCGCTGGTTCTTTAGCTACTTCAACGTGTGTCTGATACATGTGGTTTTGCCTGTGCCGACTGGTCCGTGGATCCAGAGGTCGTTGCAGGGGTTGGATTTGATGAGTGGAGAAAGGGTTTCTTCCATTTTTCTGGAGCTGTTGTTTTCGGCCGACAGGTTTGACGAGGTGGTGTATGGATAGCTTGTATGGGTTTGTGAGAAGTTCTGTGTTCGTGTGGCCGGGGGTTTGTTTTGAAAACATTGTAT
>PXRY01000078.1 GCA_003022925.1 Halobacteriales archaeon QS_8_65_32
GATGTCACAGCGAAACACATCGGAGGTTTCGTCGGATACCCCGGCAGGTCGAGTTCTTCGAGGGTACGTTAGCTACCACTTCTGAGATCGAGACGGCCCGGGTTTTCGACACCACGCTGCGAGACGGTGAACAGTCGCCACGGACGTCGTTTTCATCCGCGGACAAACACGAGATAGCGGCGCTGCTCGACGAGATGGGAACCCACATCATCGAGACGGGCTTCCCGGTAAACTCCGAAAGCGAGTTCGAGATCGTTCGGGACATCGCCGCGAGTACCACCGCGACGACCTGTGGGTTGGCCCGGGTCGTCGAAGAAGACGTCGAGGCAGCGCTCGATGCGGGCGTCGATCTCGTCCACGTCTTCGTCAGCACGAGCGACGTGCAGATCGAGGACTCGATGCACTCCTCGCGCGAGGAGGTGATCGACCGGTCGGTCGCCTCGATCGAGCGGGTTCGAGAGGCGGGAGTACCAGTAATGTTCTCGCCGATGGACGCCACGCGCACCGGACAGGACTACCTCGCTGAGGTCCTAAAAGCGGTCTCGGATGCGGGAATCGACTGGCTCAACATCCCCGATACCTGCGGGGTCGCGACGCCGACGCGGATGGCCGACCTCGTCCGATACGTCGGGTCACACACGGACGCTCGGATCGACGTCCACTGCCACGACGACTTCGGGCTCGCGGGCGCGAACGCCATAGCGGGCTTCGAGGCCGGCGCGGCTCAGGCACAGGTCTCGGTCAACGGGATCGGCGAACGCGCGGGCAACGCCGCCTACGAGGAGGTCGTCATGGCCGCCGAATCCCTCTACGGGGTGGACACCGGGATCGACACGACCCGGCTGACCGAACTGTCCAGGCTGGTCGAGGAGAAGTCGGCGATACCCGTGTCGGCGAACAAGCCGGTCGTCGGGGAGAACGCGTTCTCCCACGAATCGGGGATTCACGCGGCGGGCGTGATCGAGAACTCCGATACGTTCGAGCCGGGCGTGATGACCCCCGAGATGGTCGGCGCGAAACGCGAGTTGGTACTCGGGAAACACACCGGCACGCACTCAGTCCGCGAGCGGCTCGTCGCCGCCGGCTTCCGGCCGTCGGACGAGGAGGTGAAACGGGTCACCCGCCGAGTCAAGGACTTCGGCGCGGAGAAAGAACGGATCACCGCCGACGTCCTGGTTCGGTTCGCCCGGGAGGCGGGGGTTACGCGCGAGAACGAGGAGAGGGAGGTCGAAGCGTAGATGGCCGCCGTGTTCGCCCCCCACCAGGAGCCGCGCGCGGCGGTCGCTCAGATCCGATCGACGAGCCGATCGCACGGCCGAAAGCGGTCGCGCCGCCCCAGTCTTCCGACCGAGCGGGGAACGACACACAACGTTTATTACCAATGGCGACCCCATCAATCCAGTAATGACGCGACGCCTGCCGGTCGGCACGCGGACGCCGGGACCGAGCGGTGTCGCCGTACGGTCGATTATCGTAGGGGTCTAACCCCCTACATACCACCTTCTCCATCGACCTACGCACCGACCTCGACCGATGAGGTTCGCGACCATCGCACTCAGTACCACCACCACTACCACCGACGACAGATGACACGACGGACATCAACGACACATGATCGACGCGAACGACTGCGGTATCGCCCGCGAACGAACCGGACGACCGATCCTCACCGAGGGTGGTCCGCGTGAGCGAGCGATCCGAGCGAGCGGGAGCCGACGCGGATGCCCGAACCGACGGCGAGACTACCGACGGTGAGGTTACCAACAGCGAGGTCGCCAGCGACGAGACGGCAGCGGACGGCGGCACGGTGGCCGACGCGGGAGCCGGAACGACGACCGAGACCGAGGCCGTGGCCGACGCCGGGACCGAAACCGGAACCGGAACTGAAGCCGAAAGCCGGGAAACGGCAGTCGAGGACGGAGCCGAGACCTTAGCGGAGCGATCAGGGCCAAAGCCGGTCGAGACCGGCGCGGAGTCGATCGCACGCGCGCTCGAAGGCGCGGGCGCCAAACATATTTTCGGCGTCCAGGGCGGGGCGATCATGCCCGTCTACGACGCGCTGTACGACGCGGCGCTTACCCACGTCACGATGGCTCACGAGCAGGGCGCGGCCCACGCCGCCGACGCCTACGGCCAGGTCACGGGCACTCCCGGTGTGTGTCTCGCGACCTCGGGCCCGGGCGCGACGAACCTCGTAACCGGCATCGCCGACGCCGACATGGATTCCGATCCGTTGCTCGCGCTCACCGGGCAAGTTCCCACAAATTTCGTCGGCAACGACGCCTTCCAGGAGACCGATACGGTGGGTGTTACCCGACCGATCACGAAGGCGAACTACTTCGCCGATAGCGGCGAGACGGTCGGCGACGTGGTGGGAGAAGCCTTCGCGCTCGCCGGCGGCGGCCGTCAGGGACCGACGCTCGTCGACCTCCCGAAGGACGTCACCGTCGGATCGGCCGACCGCGAGCCCGACGAGCCGGAGTTGCCCGAGTATTACGAGGTACCCGAGGAAGCCGACGCCGAGACGGTGACGGAAGCCGCGCGCGCACTCGCAAGCGCCGAGCAACCATTGATCCTCTCGGGCGGCGGCGTCACGAAGGGCGAGGCGTCGGCGGAACTCCGCGCGTTCGCGACCGAACACGGGATTCCGGTCGTGACGACGATGCCGGGCATCGGCACCTTCCCCGAGGACCACGACCTCTGTTTGTCCTGGGCCGGGATGCACGGGACGGGCTACGCGAACATGGCGATCAGTCACACCGATTGCCTGCTCGCGGTCGGGACCCGCTTCGACGACCGGCTGACCGGCGGCATCGAAACCTTCGCACCCGACGCGGAAGTGATCCACGTCGATATCGATCCCGCCGAGGTCTCGAAGAACGTCCACGCCGACTACCCGCTGATCGGCGACGCCTCGCAGGTGCTCGACCAGCTCTCAGGAGCGATGGCCGACGCCTTCGAGAGCGAGGGGACATCGACGGCGGAGTACGAGGCGTGGCGCGAGCGGTGTCTGGAGTGGGTCGAGGAATACCCGATGGAGTACGCGACGCCCGAGGACGACCCGCTCAAACCGCAGTTCGTCGTCGAGGCGCTGTGTGAGGCCTGTCCCGACGATACGATCGTTACCTCGGGGGTCGGCCAGCACCAGATGTGGGCGAGCCAGTACTGGACGTATCGCCACCCCCGGACGTGGATTTCGAGTCACGGCCTGGGAACGATGGGCTACGGACTCCCGGCGGCGATCGGCGCGAAGATCGCCGCGCCCGACACCGAAGTCGTCTGTTTCGACGGCGACGGATCCTTCCTCATGACGACCCAGGAACTGTCGGTCGCCGTGCGCGAGAACCTCGACATCACCGTCGTCGTTCTGAACAACGAGGCGATCGGGATGGTCCGCCAGTGGCAGGACGCGTTCTTCGAGCGCCGACGAATGGCCTCGATGTACCCCTGGATCCCCGACTTCGCGAAACTCGCCGAAGCCTTCGGCGCGAAGGGGCTGGCCCTGCGTGAGTACGAGGATGTCGCCGACGTCTTGGCCGAGGCACGCGAGTACGACGGCCCGTCGGTCGTCGACTGTCACATCGACCCGGCGGAGAACGTCTACCCGATGGTCGCGAGCGGCGGCGACAACGCCTGCTTCGCCCTCTCGGAGGACCAGCTATGAGTTCCGACTCCGAAGCGAGCGCGAGCAGCGACGACGGGGAGGGGACGAACCCAGCAGGGGAGACGGAGACGGGGACGAACGCAAGCGAGCAGCGGGGGCTCGACGGTCCCCGACCGGACGAACGCGAGTCCCCCCAGGGCCGGCGCAGTTCCCAGGGCATCAGAGTCGACCCCCGGGCGGAGGCCTCCCATCCGCCGCGCCGGACGGTCATCTCGGCGCTCGTTGCGAACGAACCGGGCGTGCTCGCAACGGTCTCGGGCCTGGTGAGCCGCCGACAGTTCAACATCGAGTCGCTCACCGTCGGGCCGACGACGAACCCCGAGACATCGCGGATCACGATCGTTCTCGAAGAGCCCGACCCGGGGGTTCGCCAGGTCGAAAAGCAACTGAACAAACTCGTGCCGGTAATCTCGGTGCGCGAACTCGGCGGCGACGCGATCCGCCAGGAGCTCGTGATCTGTAAGGTTCATGGGAATTCCCCTGAGAGGGTTCAGGCGATCACCGAGATGTACGACGGCCGGACCTTGGATGCCGGCCCGCGGACGATCACCGTGCAGATCACCGGCGACGAACAGAAAATCGACGACGCGATCGACGCCTACCGGCAGTTCGGCATCCGCGAACTCGCTCGTACGGGCCAGACCGCCCTGGCCAGGGGCGACGAGTGGACGACCGAGGCCGAAGAGGAGCGCTACGAACGACTCATGAACGACCGACCGGACAGACCGGCGACCGCGGCGACGAACGCCACAGGGACGAACGCCACAGGTGGGCTGAACGATGACTGACGCGAACACACGAACTACCTCGAGAACCGACGGCGGCACCGAGGGGAGCACCGACGAGGAGCGCGCGACGATCTACTACGAGGCCGACGCCGACGCGTCGTCCATCGCCGAGAAGACCGTTGCGGTGCTCGGCTACGGCAGTCAGGGCCACGCTCACGCCCAGAACTTGAACGAAAGCGGCGTGAACGTGATCGTGGGCCTGCGCGAAGGGTCGTCGTCGCGGAGCGCCGCCGAGGACGACGGGTTAGCGGTCAGGACGCCGGCGGAAGCAGTCGCCGACGCCGAGATCGTCTCGATGCTCGTGCCCGACACCGTTCAACCGGCGGTCTATGAGGCGATCCGCGACGGGTTAGAGGCGGGCAACACCCTCCAGTTCGCACACGGGTTCAACATCCACTACGGGCAGATCCGACCGCCCGAGGACGTCGACGTGACGATGATCGCGCCCAAATCCCCGGGCCACCTCGTCCGTCGGAACTACGAGAACCGCGAGGGGACCCCGGGGTTACTCGCGATCTATCAGGACTATACGGGAGAAGCGAAAGCGGAGGCGCTCGCGTACGCCCAAGCGATCGGCTGCGCGCGGGCGGGCGTCGTCGAGACCACCTTTGGCGAGGAGACCGAGACCGACCTGTTCGGCGAGCAGGCCGTGCTCTGTGGTGGGATCGCCGAGCTGATCAAAGCCGGCTACGAGACGCTCGTCGACGCCGGGTACTCGCCCGAGATGGCCTACTTCGAGTGTCTCAACGAGATGAAACTCATCGTCGATCTCATGTACGAGGGCGGGATCGGTGAGATGTACGATTCGGTGTCCGACACCGCCGAATACGGCGGGCTCACCCGCGGCAACGTCGTCGTGGACGATCACGCCCGCGAGAACATGGAGGCGGTCTTGGAGGAGGTCCAGACAGGGACCTTTGCCCGCGAGTGGATCACCGAGAACCAGGCGAACCGGCCGACCTACCGCCAGCTCCGCGAGCGCGAGAAGGCCCACGAAATCGAAGCCGTCGGCGAACGCCTGCGTGGGCTGTTCGCCTGGGCCGACGAGGAAAGCGAGACAGCCGAAGAAAGCGAGGCAGTCAGGGAGAGCGAGGACGAGAACGAAGACGAGAGCGAACGCGAGGAGGTACGCGCATGACTGACGAATTCGATACGACGAGGGCCGAGACCGGTGTAAAGACGACAGCGACCACGGAAACGACACGGACGGAGTACCGACCGACACTCGGGGAGATCAGCCACACACATCCGGACACGGGCGAGGCCTTCGGCGCGGCGATCGCCTACAAGCGCGGTCCGGTCGTCGCGGCGGACGGCGGTCGAGAACCGGACGGTTCTCGGGTAGGTCAGGCCGCGAAGCGGTCTGACGGTGGGGAGCGCGAGGCGGTCGACAGGGGTTCGGCCGAAGACGAAGCTGGAGAGGACGGCGAGACCGGCGAAGAACGGACTGATGCCGACGAGGAAGAGCGGATGCGCGACGTCGATCACGCCCCGCCGGACGACGGCGACGTAAACCGCGTTTACGAGCGCGGCGGCGAAGGTAGGCCCGAATGAGTTCGGGGACGCTGTACGACGAGGTCTGGGATCGCCACACCGTCACGGAACTGCCGACCGGACAGACCCAGTTGTTCGTCGGCCTGCACCTCATCCACGAGGTGACGAGCCCGCAGGCCTTTGGCATGCTCGCCGAACGGGACATCGAGGTCGCCTACCCCGAACTCACGCACGCGACGGTCGATCATATCGTTCCCACGGCGGATCAGTCCCGACCGTACGGCGACGACGCCGCAGAACGGATGATGGCCGAACTGGAGGAAAACGTCCGTGAGGCCGGCATCGAGTTCGACCATCCCGACACCGGCGACCAGGGGATCGTCCACGTGATCGGCCCGGAGCAGGGACTCACCCAGCCGGGGGTGACGATCGTCTGTGGTGATTCACACACCTCGACGCACGGTGCCTTCGGCGCGCTGGCCTTTGGTATCGGCACGAGTCAGATCAGAGACGTGCTCGCGACGGGGACGATCGCGATGGAAAAACAAAAAGTCAGGAAGATCGAGGTAACCGGCGAACTCGGCCCGTACGTCGGTGCGAAGGACGTGATCCTCACGATCATCCGGCGGTTGGGGACCGACGGCGGGGTCGGCCACGTTTACGAGTACGCCGGCGAGGCCATAGAAGCCCTCGATATGGAAGGGCGCATGTCGATCTGTAACATGTCCGTCGAGGGCGGCGCGCGCGCGGGCTACGTGAACCCCGACGAAACCACCTACGAGTGGCTCCGGGAAACCGACACGTTCCGCGATAGTCCCGAGGAGTTCGAACGGCTCAAACCCTACTGGGAGTCGATCCGTTCGGATGCCGATGCGGAGTACGACGACGTCGTCGAGATCGACGGAAGCGGGATCGAGCCGGTCGTGACGTGGGGCACCACGCCGGGCCAAGGCATCGGGATCAGTGAAGGAATACCCGATCCCGACGAGTTGCCCGAGGGCAAACGCGACGTCGCGCGACGCGCCCAGAAACACATAGGGGTGTCGCCTGGCGACCGGATGGAAGGCTACGGGATCGACGTCGTATTCCTAGGATCGTGTACGAACGCGCGGCTCGCGGACCTGCGGGCTGCCGCTGAGGTGATCGAGGGCCGGGAAGTCCACCCCAGCGTCCACGCAATGGTCGTTCCCGGCAGCCAGCGAGTCAAGGCCGCGGCGGAACGCGAGGGGTTGGACGATGTGTTCGAGAAGGCAGGCTTCGAGTGGCGTGGGGCGGGCTGTTCGATGTGTCTTGGGATGAACGAGGACCAGCTCGAAGGGGACGAGCGGTGTGCGTCCTCGTCGAACCGGAACTTCGTCGGCCGACAGGGCTCGAAGGAAGGTCGCACGGTGCTCATGAGTCCGGTCATGGTCGCCGCCGCGGCGATCGAGGGCGAAGTCACCGACGTCAGAACCCTGCGGGAGGTCGCGATTGCATGAGCGGCGACGCCGGTGCCGACAGCGCCGCGAGCACGGAGGGCGACGCTGACGCCGCAGCCACGGCTACGGACGCGGGAACCGGATCGGAGTCGGGCCCAGTCGAGATCGTCGAATCGGTCTCGGGGACCGGAGTTCCGGTTCGGGGCAACGACGTCGACACCGACCAGATCATCCCCGCTCGGTATCTCAAGGCGATCACCTTCGACGGGCTCGGCGAGTACGCGTTTTACGATCAGCGATATCAGGACGACGAGCCGACCGACCATCCCTTCAACGGCGACAGGTACCAGGGCGCGTCGGTGCTCGTCGTGAACGCGAACTTCGGGTGTGGCTCCTCGCGCGAGCACGCCCCCCAGGCGCTCGCGCGCTGGGGGATCGACGCGATCGTCGGCGACTCGTTCGCGGAGATCTTCGCGGGCAACTGCCTCGCGCTTGGGATCCCAACCGTGACGGCTCCCGCCCAGGACGTCAGGCAACTGCAAGACCACATCAGCGAATACCCCGACACCAGGATCACCGTCGATGTCGCCGCGCAAACTGTCGCGTACGGCGAGCGCACGGTCGAGGGAAGCGTCGATACGGCCCAGCGGACCGCGCTCGTCGAGGGTGTCTGGGACACGACGGAACTACTGAAATCGAACCGGGAGACGATTCACGCGACCGCCCGATCGCTGCCGTACGTCAACCCCGCGGCGATCGCGAACGCGCCGGGGACTCCGACCACGAACGCCGGTGCAGGCAGCGACGCGACGGACGGCGACGACATGGACGTCAACCGATGAGCGAACCCGAGCGAGCAGAGATTGCCGTCGTCCCCGGCGATGGGATCGGACAGGAAGTGATCCCCGCAGCCAGGGAAGTGCTCGAAAGCGTCGCCGAGGGAGTGGACGGACTACGCTTCGAGTTCACCGTGGGCGAGGCCGGCGACGCGGTCCACGAACGGACGGGAACGGCGTTACCCGAGGAAACGCGTGAACTCGTGGCGGGCGCGGACGCGACGCTGTTCGGTGCTGCGGGCGAGACGGCCGCCGACGTGATCCTCCCCCTCCGGCAGGCGGTAGACGCCTTCGCGAACGTCCGGCCCGCCCGAGCGTACCCCGGCGTCGACGCACTTCAGCCCGAAACCGACCTCGTGTTCGTTCGCGAGAATACCGAAGGTGTCTATGCGGGCCACGAGGCTGAACTGGCTCCAGGGGTGACGACGCTCACGCGGGTAATCACCGCCGACGCTTCCGAGCGGATCGCCCGCTTCGGGTTCGAGTACGCCGCCGAGGGCGGCTACGACGTGACCGTTGCCCACAAGGCAAACGTCATGCGCGAAACCGACGGTCAGTTTCTCCGGAGCGTCGCGACCGTCGCGCGTGAGGAGGGGGCCGAATACGAGACGGCACTGATGGACGCGCTTGCAATGCACTTAGTACGCGAGCCGGCGGCATACGGCGTCGTGATCTGTCTGAACCTCGCGGGCGATATGCTCTCGGACCTGGCGGCGGGGCTCGTCGGCGGCTTAGGACTGCTCGCGAGCGCGAACGTCGGCCCCGAGCGGGCGCTGTTCGAGCCGGTACACGGCACCGCGCCGGACATCGCCGGCGACGGCATTGCCAACCCAACGGCGGCGATCCTCTGTGGAGCCCACCTGCTCGAATACCTCGACTACGAACGGGCGGGCGCGAGCGTGCGCGATGCGGTGGCGGGAACGCTCGCCGAGGGCCCGCGAACGCCGGATCTGGGCGGCGAGGCGAGCACCGAGGACGTGACTGCGGCGGTTATCGAACGATTGTAACCGACACACGCGACGGTAGGTAGAAACGAACGACGACGGCAAATCGAGTGAAACCGAGCGAACCCGAGTCGAACCGGGACGATGCCGAGGGGAACCGATGCTGGAGAGTACCGATGCCGGGGAGTTAAGAGGACGGACCGCTTTCGGTCGTTCACTATGGCGACGATTCACTTAGAAGAGGGGACGATCGACCGGCTCGACCGCCTGCGCGCCGAAGAGGAGTCCTACGACGAGATCGTCACCGAACTCGTCAATATCTACGAAACGCAAGAACGCACGCTTTTCCACAGCGGCGACGCCTAAGGCCGATACGTCGAGTCGCGTGCGGGTCGGTTCGGCGACCCGCCCGCCCATCGTCTCCGGTTCTCGTGTTCGTCTACTCTACCCTTCCTCGCCGCCTTGACTGCCGACCGTCCCGTCCGTTTCGTTCGTCCCATTCATCGGTTGTTCGCTCGCGAGTTCCCTGATTTCGGCCCACTTCCCGCGGTCTTCGAGGCGGCGCTGGAGTTCGGCCGCGTACTCCTGGGCGAGGCGGTCAGCTGCCTCGATCGTCTCGTCGTCGGCCCCCTCCGATCCGCCGAGCCCGAGGGCGCTCTTGATCGACCCGAACACGCCGTCCCCGCTGCTCGACCGGCCTCCGCCGCTTCCGCCACCCGCGCCGCCGGCACCTTCCCCACCCGCGCCCATCGCGCCGGCCTGCGAGCTGATGCGATCGAGTTCGGGGACCACCGCGGGGAGGTTCTCCGTGTCGGCGACCAGCCGTGCGCGGTCCGCGTCCTCGGGGGATTCGATCTCGAACTCGGTCGCGGTCATGACCAGGCCCCACTCCTGGCGGGAGAACTGCGAGGCGGCGATGCGATCGTTGAATTCGCGATCGACGGCCATTCGATCGCCGACGATCCGATCGGTCCACTGGCGTTCTGACATATCCCGACCACGAGGGCGAGCGCTATCAGGGTTGTCCTCGCGTCCGCAAACGGGCGCGACGGGATTTGAACCGCGGTCGCACGACCTCCCTTCGGTCGGCTGCGTGCTTCCTGATTCAAATCCCTCTGCGCCACTCGTTCGCCTCACTCCGTTCGGCAGAACTCGGGCGCGACGGGATTTGAACCCGCGACGTCTTGGTCCGGAACCAAGAACTCTATCCACTGAGCTACACGCCCTCGTCGACTCTATTCGAGCGAGTCGCTTAACCGTTGTGAACCGGCAAGAAAAGTCGAATCGCCTGTCGTCCACCGCCGGTTGCCGGTTTCGCTCTCGATGCCGTCCGTTGGCTTCAGGGACTCTCGCCCGTTTGGAGGGTCAGGTCCGAGGTGGGGTAGGCAACACAGGTGAGGGTGTAGCCCTCCGAGAGTTCCTCGTCGCCGAGCATCTCGTTGCCGTCGTGGATCAGGTAGTCCTCGCTATTGCCGCCGTCGGCGACGTGGCCGCCACAGGAGATACACTGGCCCTGCCGACACGCATACGGCAGGTCCCAGCCCTGATCCTCGCCGGCCTCCAAGAGGGTCTGGTTCTCGGGAACGTCGATCGTCTCGCCTTCCTTCTCGTAGGTGATCTCGTAGGTTTCGGCCTCGTCGTCGGGGATCGCCGAGGGGCTCTCGTCCTCCTCGGCTTCGGCTTCCCCTTCTTCGAGTTCGCTGCCGGCCTCCCCGCCGGCGATCGCTCCGGCGGGTGCCCCGCCGCCGATCGAGCGGTTCATCGGTTCGGGAAAGTCGGTCTCGGGAACCGTCTCGGCGCGCCGATCTAGCACCTGCTGGGAGATGTCCTCCGGGACCGTCCGGCCGGTCCCCTTCGAGAAGTGCAGTACGACGACGACGAGCGTAAAGGCCACTCCGAGCCCGACTCCGAACGCCTCGACCATATATTGGCTACGGAATTGCCGTACAATTACCTGTCGGTGGCGAGCGCCGATGCCGGCTATCGGCGCGGTCGCGGTCCGTCAATACGCCATCGATACGCCGTTGTTGTACTCCTTGAGATCGAAGTACGGCGGCGACGTAACGGCGAGGTGCACCGACTCGTCGTCGATCATCGAGCACTCGCGCGAGTCGCCCCGGTAGAGCTCGTGGTGCGAGGGCAGGCTCTTTCGCCTGCTCGACGTCGCCCATCCGTCCTGTGTCGCGCGCCAGTTTCGGGATCTCGGTTTTGAGTTCCAGGTCGGACAGGCCGAGGAGATCCGCACAGGACTCGGGGACGTGATCGCGCACGGACGACGACTCGACCATTCCGTTGCCTCTCTGTCCGCTCATCGTCAGTAGTCTTCGAGAGGCACCCGACCGATCATAACGTTCATCCAACCACGGTGAAAATGAAACCGCCGCTCGTCGGTACTCCACTCGGTTCGTTCCGGAAGTCGTGGATGTTCTGCCGCGAATCGGCCGACGGTCTACTACTCGGGCGGGCGAAACGCCCGGAGGGTGTCACGCCTCCGGACCTGCGCCTTGACCTCGGTACATCCCAGGTCGGTGAACACTCGGCCCCAATCCCGGTAGTAGAGCGGCACCCCCTCATCGACGTACGTCATACGGGCGTCATCCCTATTGAGGCGATGCCCGTCAGCGTCGTCGTTCCGGCCGCCGCCCGCTCCCCGTCGCCCCGTGACTGTTCCTTCGTTCTCGACGGTGATCAGCAGCGTGTCGGCGATCCGTACCAGTTCTTCGAACACCCACGCGCTCTCAGGGTGGACATGTTGAAGCGTCTCGACCGAGTACACCGCGTCGAAGGCGTCGTCGGCGACGGTTTCTACCACGTCCTCGATCGCCGCGGCGTGAAAGCGCCCGCTCGCGGCGAGGTCGGGATAGGTGCTTTCCATCACGGTCAGCGCGTCGGCGTTGAGTTCGATCCCCGCCAGGTCTCGAAAGCCCGCGGCGTGGAGGCGTGCGAGGTGACGACCCGAACTACAGCCGAGTTCGAGCACCGACCCGTCCGTACCGACGGACCGCTCGACGAGCGCGCGGATCGCCTCGCTAGCCCTGTCCGGGCCGCGATGGGCGTAGTACTCCGGCGAGAACTCCCCGGACCGCTTTGCCCATTGACGATGCACGTCGTCCGCGTTCATGTGATTCGTCCTCGACGACCCAGTCCGATCAGTGAATCGACCGGCCATATGCGGCCGCTCTACGGGTTCGATACCCCTCGTCCGAAGCGCGTCCAGGCCCTGATCGCCGATGATCGGAGCCTGCGGCGGCGATCAGAGCCCGCCGATGTGGCCTTCCCGGCGCAGTTGGTCGGCGTCACGACCGGTATAGCGCCACTCGATATTCGCCTTTTCGTCCTGCCAGTCCCACGGCTCGACGAGCACAACGTCGCCCTCGTTGATCCAGGTGCGATACTTCATTCGGCCGGGGATCCGACCCATCCGGTTCTCGCCGTCCTCGCATCGGACCCGGACGTGGTTGCCGCCGTTGTGTTGAGTCACGATCGCGAACAGTTCGTCGTCGTTGGGCATGCGGAGGTTCCGTCGCCCGCTTTCTTCACTCACTACCCATACATGTGCGACCCACACGCTAAAGTCATACGGAACGCGCGGTAGCATGCGTCACGGAAACGTCGGTCCGACAGGTTGGGCCCGACTCCACGTTCCCGGCTCAGGGATCCCGTTCGGCGCGGTCGCTCCGACTGGACGAACAGCGAACCGTCACGACCGGCCAGACGCCGGCGCGTCGGGAACGTTCAACGGCCTCGATCGCGAAGCCGGCTCCCCGAATCGCGCTCGCGACGTTGAAGGGCCGACAGCCGACCCGCGCGAAGCCGGGGACGTGCCGGTAGGCCCACTCGTACGCACGGACAAACGCCGCGTTCTCGACGCCGGCGCGATCCATCGTCACGGCACAGAGTGCCCCGCCGGGAGCGAGGACCCGTCGTATCTCCGCCAACACCGACCGCAGCGCGGCCCGATCGAACAGCTCGAGAACGTCGAACGCGACCACCGCGTCGAGCGCGCCGTCGGCGACCGGGAGGTCTCGCGCGTCGCCGCGGACGAACGAGATACGACCGGCGTCACCCGAAGCCTGCACACGGGGCCGAGCTTCGGGTCGGACGCGACCGGCGGCTTCGACGAGCATCCTGGGGGACGCGTCGAGCGCGTACACCGCGCCGTCCTCGCCGACTCGAACGGCGAGATCGGAGAGCGTGAGCCCCGGGCCACAGCCCACGTCGAGGACGCGCGCCCCGGGCGCGAGGTCGAGCAGGTCGAGCGCCCGCCGTTTCGAGGGGGCTTCCAGCCGGGCAACGGTCCGCGCGTAGCCCGTGGCCCACCGGTCGTAAGTGGCCCGTACCGTCCCGTTCGACACCGGGATCGGTAGCGAACCGTTCCGTTCGCCCGCCATCCGCTCCCCGCGGCTACCGTCCTCACCCCCCGTCCGGTCGCCGTTCGCGTTCACACGAGGTCGAGCCGTGCCGGGCCCTTTACCATTGTTACGCCGCCACGCTGTCACGCTCGTCCCGACCCGTGAGGTCGTCCCACCCTCACCCCGGGGCACGAACGCTTATTCCGATCGGTCGCGGGAACTGAAACGAACACATGTCACGAACGTCCGACGGCGAGTTCCCGCCGCCCGCCGCGTCGACGACACCGGAGTCGTGGGCGACCGACGCCGACTTCGAGATCACGGGCCACGGCCACCGGTTCGTCTCCCGTCCGGCCGAGGCACGTTCGCTCGTGGACGATCTCGTCCCGAGCGACGCCGACCCGATTGTCCTGTCGGCAAGCCTCTGTCCGGACTGTCTCGCCGAGCGCGCCGACGACCGGCTGACCGTCCCGATGGCCGTCTTCGAGGCCGCGGGGGAGATCCGCCTGCGAAAGCGGTGTGACGAACACGGCGTCCAGGAGGACGTCTGCTGGACGGATGCCGCAATGTACCGCCGTGCGCGCGCGCTCGACGAGGTGAGCCGTCATCCTGCCTTCGGGACCGCCCTCAACGGCGAGACCGACTTCGAGGACGGGACGGGCTCCGACGACGGGACCGTCGCCGCCGGTGACGGTTGTTCGGCCGGCGACGCCGCCGAGTGTCGTGCGGCCGCGACCGCCGGCGCGTCGGGGATCGGGAACGTTACGATCACCAACCGCTGTGACCGGTCGTGTCACTACTGTTTCTTCTACGCCGAGTCGGGCGACCCCCTCTACGAACCGACAAAAGCCGAGATCCGCGCGATGGCCGCCCGCCTCGCCGAGGAAGGGACGGGCGCGATCCAACTCACCGGCGGCGAACCGACCGTCAGGGAGGACCTCGTCGAGATCGTCGAGATCGCCGCCGAATACGCCGACCAGGTCCTGCTCAACACCCACGGGGGCCGGTTCGCCGCCGATCCCGACCTCGCACGCCGGGTCAGCGCGGCGGGCGCACGGGGAATCTACACGAGCTTCGATGGCGTGACGCCCCGGCACAACCCCAAGAACTACTGGGAGTTCCCCTCCGCGCTGCGGGCCTGTCGGGACGCCGGGATGTGTGCGATGTTGGTCCCCACGGTCGTCGGCGGCTGGAACGACGCGGGCCTCGGCGATGTTGTGCGTTTCGGGGCGGCGAACGCGGAGACCGTCTGTGGCGTGAACTTCCAGCCGGTCTCGCTCGTCGGCCGGATGGACGGGGACGAACGGCGCGCCCGACGGGTCACGATCCCGGACGTCATTACACGGATCGCCGCCGACACCGACGGCGCGGTTCCCGCCGAGGCCTGGTTCCCGCTGCCGGTCTATCGGGCCATCTCGGAGTTCTTAGCGAACTGGACAGGGACAGGACTCTACGGCCTCTCTAGCACCTTCGCGTCCTGGATGGTCACGTACGTCCTCGTCGATGACGACGACCTCGTCCCGATCACCGACGTGGTAGACATCGGGGCGTTGATCGACGCGCTCCGTGAGATCGTCGAGGCGTACGGCGCGGACCCGAGCGGGCTCGACCGGGTCCGGGTCGCGAGGGAGTTGCTCGGAAACGCCGACGACCTGCTCGGCCCTGAGGCGTCCGCGACCGCCGGGCTCGGCGGCGCTCTCCGCGAGGCGATCGCGGAAGGCCGTCCCGACGGTCTGTTCGATCGGCTGGCCGAGCGCTACGACCGCGTTCTCCCGGTCGGTATCAGACACTTTCAGGACCCATACAATTACGATCTCGATCGCGTCGCCGACTGTGACGTCCACTACGCGATGCCTAACGGTCGCGTCGTGCCCTTTTCAGTGTACAACGTCCTCCCGAAACAGTACCGCGATCGGGCGAAACGCGAGCACGCGATCTCCGTCGAGGAGTGGCACGAACGCGAATACACGACCGTCGAGCGTGCCGACGAACCGAACCGCGCCCGCCGGGATGCCGACGTGATCGATCCCGACTCCGGGCCGGGTGACGGTTCGGACGGCGAGGGTATCTACGGAGCCGACGTTACCTACCGCCGCGATATCGACGACCGGCGGCGCGAGACGATCGAGGAAGCCTACCGGACGTCGATCGAGGACTTGGAACCGGTCTAGTCGGTGCTTTGAGGACGCCGGACGGTAGTCCCACTATCGGGGCGTCGGTCCCGTCGACGGGGCGACCGAACGACGACCGGCCGGTGACCGGACGGTCGGTGACCGACCGGTGACGGCGACCCCGAACGGTGGGCCAACGGGAGTCGGGCGCTTGGTCGATTCGGTTCAGTCGGCTCGGGTGGCCGTCGGTCCGATCGTCGTCTCTAGCGTGCCGATCCCCTCGTAGGACACCGCGATCCCGTCGCCCGGTTCGACCAGGCCGGGATTGGCCGGACTGCCAAAGGCGATCGCGTCGCCCGGCCCGAACGTGAAGCGCTCAGAGAGAAACGAGACGATCTCCGCCGGGCTAAATAGCATCTGTGCGGTCGACGCCTCCTGTCTCGTTTTCCTGTTGATCGTCGTCTCCATATCCATGGCCGTGTCCGTCGGATCGACGTCGGTTTCGATCCACGGACCGAGCGGTGCCGATCCGTCCCAGGCTTTCCGGGCCGTCCGGCCGGGCTGATCGAGCGCGTCGAGATCGTTCAGGACCGTGTAGCCGCGCACGACGTCTGGGACCTCGTTAGGGTCGATCGCGTGACATTCCCGGTCGATCACGGCGACGAGTTCCCCGGCGTAGGTGAGTTCCGTGGTGAAGGCAGGATAGGGAAGCGACGCGCTGGGCGGGTGGATCGACGCCGGTGGCTTGACGAAGAAATCCGGCTCGTCGGGACGATCGTAGTCCATCTCCTCAAGCGTCGCCGCGTAGTTCCGGCCGACGCAAAAGAGTGCGGAGGGCTCACAGGGTGCGAGCAGCGTCGCCTCGCCGTCCCCGTCGCCGAGCGCGTACTCGTTGCTTTCGGTGACGAACCGGTCCCCGTCGATTTTGCCCGTTCCGATTCCTGCCGGCGTCCTCGCGCGCGCGAGTCGCATGCAGTTCGGTCGTCGATCGGGACGCATACAGTCGTCGATCGGATCGCTCGCGCGTCGTCGCAGTGATTTGGGGGACCCGCGATATCGGGGACGACTACCGTTGTAAGCCGCCTCGACGCACGCGTGCCGGTTCGAGGAACAGAGTTTTGTGGCTAAGGGGTGAGGGACAGCGAGAGCCATGACGCAGGTAGATTTGGAGACGGCGAAACGGATGCTCGATGCGGCCGAACGGAAAGCCGAGGAGTTGGGCGTTGGGATGTGTATCGCAGTCGTCGACGAGGGGGCGAACCTCGTCGCCTTCCGGCGGATGGAAGGCGGCCTGCTCGGCAGCGTCTCGATTTCCCAGGAGAAGGCCTACACCGCGGCGGCACTCGAAGACGCGACCGAGGACCTCGCCGAAGTCGCTCAACCGGAGTCCTCGCTATACGGGATCGAAACCGACGACGACGGCCGGTTCGTCGTCTACGGCGGTGGGATCCCGCTCACCGACGGCGACGAAGTAGTGGGCGCGATCGGGGCCAGCAGCGGCACTATCGAAGAAGACGTCGCTACCGCACAGGCCGGCGTCGACGCGTTCGACGCGTAAGCACGCGTCGAGCGAGCGGTTGCTCTCACACGATCCGACCGACCGGTGGTACGGGAACGACCGCAACGCCACGGAGAACCGCCACGAGGCGTGACACTCCGGCGACGAACTCCCGGAGTGCCCGATTGAACCGCTCGAGTGCCTCCCCGAACGGACTGTGACCGACCGCGGGATACTAGGAGATTCGGGCGTCGGGGATCAACCCGGCGTGGTCCTCGGCGGTCGCCGGCAGTACGATCGTGCCCTCCTCGCCGTGCGTAACGAGCACCGGGACGTTAACGTCGCTTGAGGTGTCATTATACGTCATCTCCCGGGAATGCAGCACCGTTCGGTCGTATGGCGAAACGATCGCGTCGAAGCCCATGGCGTGCTAAAGGTCCGGTGGAGTCGTCGTACGTACAGCGCCGAACGAACGTTTCCAAGGTCCGGATGCTCTCTTCGCTATCGGTCGCTTCGAATCCGGGAACGAGCGAGGTGAAGTCCCCGCCGATGACGGCCATCGCGTCGTCAGTCCCGATGTTCGAGATCGCGCCGACGGGATCGACGCCCGCGATGGGCTCGTACTGTACGTCTCAATACAGTCGAAGACGATCAACCCGCCGTACGACCAGCCACAGAGCATGGGCTGGTCGCGACCGAGGTCGTCGATGACACCCTGAACGTCGTCGGCCCAGAGCGTAGAATCCCCGTACGTCGGTGGGGTCGTCCGACAGACCGTGCCCGCGGTCGTCCGTCGCAACAAGCCGGAACTCATCGGCGAGATCGGAGCTCGTCTGCTCGTCCCGAGAGAGTCGGCTCCGGGTGTGGCCGTGACCGAAAAGGATCGGATCGCCGGTCTCGTCGACGCGAAGCGCAATATCGCCGCCACCTCGGACGGTATGCTGGTTCATAGGCCTGTGTCCTCGTGATCGATCATGCACTTTTGGTATAGTTTTGCTCTCGGGGCATGCGCTCTCTCGGTCTGAACGCGGTAGTTCCCGAGTTCTCGTGGAGTCAAGCAGCCGAGGCAGGGCAATGAGCGCGTGGATTCATATGGTTATACACTACGTCCTCGGGTAATTCCGCGTCGTAACCGTCACCGACCCGCGCGAGGAATACGACGGCCTCGTCGTGTGGCGGAGTCGGGAGGTGCTGGGGTCGGAGCGTTTCGAGGAGGCGGCGACCTCGGAAGCGGCGACCGTCGGCTGGGTCGTCCTGGGGTTCGCGTTCGACGACGCCGACCGGGTGTTGCTTATCGAGCAACCGTGGGCCGATGGGTGTCTGGCTCCCGGCGGTATCCTCGACCCGGGAGAATCGTTCCCCGAGACGGTCGTCAGGGAGCTCGAGGAGGAGACTGGAGTCCGTGTCTCACCCGTCCGACCCCACGCGGTCGACGAGTTCACGTTCGTGAACGAGCGAACCGGCGAGACGGGCGGCTGGACGAGCGTCACCTTCGAGGCGACCGCCGAGACGACCGACATCGGCGTCGACCCCGGACTCGACGACGAGACGATCCTCGACGCCGACTGGTTCGAGTGCCTCCCCGAGCACGTGTTCCGCCCCGAGTTCACCGAAACGGTCTACCGACGGTGTCTCGACAACCGCGCCTCCCGCTGACGACGGCCGGTATGCCGATCCGTTTCGTACGGTCGGCGGCGCGTCGGAATCGACAGTTCCCATAGGACTAAGCGAACGACGCGGGACCTATGCCTCGATGACCGATGAGAGGGACTATCGCTCGGCGGCCGAGGTCGCCGCGAGCGTTCGTGACGGGGAGCGGTCGGCGGCCGAAGTCGTCGGGAACTGTCTCGACCGGATCGACGCGCGCAACGATGCGACCGGTGCGTTCTGTACCGTCGCCACGGAGCGCGCTCGCGAGAAGGCCCGGGGGATCGACGCGGCGATCGAAAACGGCGAGGACGTCGGGCCGCTTTCGGGCGTGCCCGTCGGGGTCAAGGACCTGATCGACGTCGCCGGGGTGCGGACGACCTACGGTTCGGTGGCGTTCGCCGAGCACGTCCCCGAAGAGAGCGACGTCGTCGTCTCCCGGCTCGAAGCGGCTGGCGCGGTCGTCGTCGGGAAGACAAATACCCCCGAGTTCGGCCGCAAGCCGATGACGACCAACCAACTCTTTGCCACGACATCGAACCCCTGGGACACCGATCGGACCGCCGGCGGGTCGTCGGGTGGCAGCGCCGCGGCGCTCGCCGATGGATTAGTGCCGCTCGCGCTCGGTACCGACGCGGCCGGTTCGATCCGGATCCCATCGAGCGCGTGTGGTACTTACGGGCTAGTACCGGATTTCGGCCGGGTGCCCCACGGGGACTCCCGGACCGACGCGTTCGTCGAACTTCAACCGTACAATCACGTCGCGCCGATGAGCCGGACGGTAGCGGACACCGCCCTCGCGCTCGACGTTCTCGCCGGCCCGCACCCGGCCGACCCCTACAGCCTCCCCGATCGCTCCGGCGAGAGCTATTACGAGGTGGTTCGGTCGGTCGCGGACGGCTCGGCCCCAAACCGCTCGGACTCGGACACCAGCTATATGGAATCGGACGAAAGCGGCGGCGACGCGTTGGCCGGCGTCGAGATCGCCTACAGCCCGGACCTCGGGATCGGCCGGTACGACGCCGCGGTCGAGGCGGCGGTCGCCGAAGCGGTCGAGACGTTCGAGGCAGCCGGCGCGACCGTCGAGCAGGTCGAGGAGGTCCTCGACGCCTCCTGGGAAACGCTCTTCGACGCGCTGAGCACGGTCCTTCAGGTCCGCTACGCGGGGCTGTACGACGACCTGCGCCGAAACGCGGGGATCGACCTGTTGGACCCAGGTGAGGAAGCCACCAAGGAGGTCGTTTCGCGGATCGAGAAGGCAAGAAGGGTGAGCGCGATCGATTTCAAACGCGCCGAACGGGTCCGGACGGCGGCGTACGACGCGATCCGTGATCTCTTTGATCGCTACGACTTACTGTGTACGCCGCTGCTTTCGATCGTTCCCTTCGAGAAGGGGGCGAAACCGACCGAAATCGGCGGCGAGGCGGTCCATCCGCTGCACGGCTGGCATCTCGCCTGGCCATTTAATCTCACCGGCCACCCCGCCGCGTCGATCCCTGCGGGGTTCGTTGAGGGCCTACCGGTCGGCCTCCAGGTGGTCGGCCCCCGTCTCGCCGACGAGGCCGTACTCCGAGCGAGCGCGGCGTTCGAATCCGAACGTCCTCAGCGCGACGCCTACACACACCAACGCTGATCATCGAGATGTCGACCGTCGGCGATCGACGTCGGGATCGTCGGGTCGCTCGGCTCGACGATCGTGCGTACTGCTCACACGATCGCGACGGAGCTACCACGCTCGGGGTTCTACCGATTCGTGCCCAAGCACGCCGTGGACATTGCACCCCGAGGATCGCCCCGTGCCGACGCTTCGCTCGGGCTAACCCCCCTTCGGCGTCGTCGTCGGATTCGCCCGGTAGTATCGACGAGAGCAGGGCGTCGTCGCCGCCGATCCGATGGGTCGACTCGGCGGGATAGGTCGTCGCAACCGTCTCCGACCCGTTGGGTCGTGTGCGACGAGCGCTGTTTCCCCACAACCCTTGGCAGGTCGCCGACCTACCGGAGGTATGTCCAGCCGACCGATCCCTGAACTCGCC
>PXRY01000079.1 GCA_003022925.1 Halobacteriales archaeon QS_8_65_32
GTTGCTCAGAGCCCGCTGTGGGCCAGCCAGCCGCCGTCGACCGGCAGGTTCACGCCAGTAATGAAGCCGGCCTCCTCGCTGGCGAGGAAGACGGCGGCGTCCCCCACGTCGCGGGGCAGGCCGAACCGTAGAAGGAGCGTGTGATCGGCCGACCGCTCGACGTCCTCGTCGGTGAGGTAGTCCTGTAGCGGGGTCTCGATGTACCCGGGGTCAATGCAGTTGACCCGGACGTCCGCCGGGCCGAGTTCGGTTGCCAAGTCGCGCGTGAGATCGACGGCCGCCCCTTTCGCGGTGGCGTCACCGAGTTCGAGGTGCACGTCCACGACGACCTCGCGGTCCGTGTTCTCGAAGCCGAGAACGTAGACACCAATCTCGACGCGATCGAGAACGACAAGGAGGTAGCCGAGTGGGAACGCTACGCCGATCAGTTCAAACGCCAGGGCATCGACGCCGACGCGGCCCCCCAAGAGGGAATTCCCTTCATGAATCGGGTGTGGCGCTTCTCGCCGGAGTAAAAAGAGGCAGAGCGATCCTCGATCGAGGACGGACCCAAACCCGGGTCGAGCGGCGCTTGGTGAGAAAGCGGGTCGAATCGAGCCGAGCGGCGGTCAACTGTGAACCGCGGTGAACGTCTCGCCCCGGAGGTAGCGTCGGTCACGGTCGGAGAGGAAGTCGGCCTCGTCGGTCCACGACAGACACTTGTCGTACGTTGCCCAGTCGTTCATCCAGGGGTAATCCGAGCCGGCCATGAGCCGTTCGGGGCCGAACCACTCGACGAGCCGGCGAACGTACCCCCACAGGTCGCGGTACGGCCATCCCTCGCTACTGGAGCGCGGCAGGGAACTGACCTTCACGGCGACGTTGCCGTATTCGGCGAGCGCCTCGAAGTCGGTCCACGGTGCTTGGTCGGGCGCGGTCGTCCCGTCGGGCCAGGCCATGTGATCGATTACGAACTCGACGCCGGGATGGGTCTCGACGAGCGTCGCCACGTCGGCCAACTGTTGGGCTTTCGGGAAGACGAATATCGCCGTATCCTCGTCGGCGGCGGCGTCGAAGACCGGTTCGAGTCGATCGTCGAGAAACCAGTCGCCGTGGCGATCGAGTTCGGTCGGGATTTCCTCGTACGCGAGCGCCGCGTGCATCCGTACGCCGAGCATCCGACCGGTCGAAACCATACGTCGGAGCGATTCGGCGGCCATTGCCGGTCCGTCGGGACCGTCCGGGAACCAATCCAGCAGGCCAACTCCGTACAGACGGTCGGGGTGAGCCTTGATGGTTGCCTCGGTGTAGGCATTCGCGCGCGGGCCGCGCCCGTACAGCGGCGTGGTGACGATCACCGCCTCGTCGATGTCGGCCGCGTCCATGTCGGCGATCAACTCGGCGTCGGTGTACGGACCCTCCCAGTCCGGCGGGAGAACCGGGGCCTGCCAAGGGTGCGCCTCGGAATCGGGACCCCAGACGTGGGTGTGTGCATCGACGACCGTCGTCGATCCCATCGGGGTCATTGGAGGTTCCCCCCGCCGGCGATCCGCAAGACGGTGCCGACGACGTACGACGCCCGATCGCTGGCAAGGAACAGTACGGCATCCGCGAGGTCGGCCGGCTGGCCCATTCGCCCTGTCGGGAGGTCGCTCGCCCAGGCGTCCAGTACTTCCTCCTCGGTTCGATCGGCGGCCTCGCCTTCGAGCCGGGCTTCGAGGCGGACCTGGCGCGTGTCGGTGAGGTCGGTCGAGACGGCGTTCATCCGAACCCCGTGTTCGGCGAGTTCGCCGGCCATCCGCCACGTCAGTCCGTTCACCGCCGTGTTCGAGATACCATAGAGCCCCCGGTTGCCGGTTCGCCGATCGCCGGTCTGACTCGTAACGTTCACGATTGCGCCCTCGACGCCCGCGTCGATCATGTGGCGGGCAACGAGTTTCGAGGCGTAAAATCCCGCGCGGACGTTCACGTCTATCGTGTGATCCCAGTCGTCGAGGTCGGCGTCGATCATCGCTGCCTCCATCGGCCAGACGGCCGCGTTGTTTACGAGCAGATCGAGTTCGCCGAACTCCTCGATTGCAGTCTCGACGAGCCGTTCGATCGCGGCGGGGTCGCTCACGTCGGCCGCGACCCCCACTGCTCGACCGTCGCCGACGCTATCGAGGTCCGCTGCCGTCTCCTCGACCGCCGATTCCGTTCGCGAGTTGACGAGCACGTTCGCGTCCGCCTCGGCGAGCGCGCGGGCGATCCCGCGTCCGATACCCGAGGTCGATCCCGTCACGAGCGCGGATTCGGAACTGAAGTCGTACGTGGCACGTCCGACCATGTTCCCACGCGGGCGGAGCGGCGACATGAACGTACTGGGGGCCCTGTTCGATTGCAAAGCTACCAAGACACATCAACCGAGCGCAGCGGTGTATGCCAGCGCTGCACCCGCGAGCGACCGCAGGGAGCGAGCGGTAGCGCGCACGGACTAACGCTCGCCGAAGGCGAGCGGCAGGAGTACGCACTATTTTGGTGCAGATTTTGCTGAGGGCCGCCGAAAGCGGCCCGTGGTTCGAGACGCCAGAGGCGTCTCGTCATCATAAAAGGCGCGAAACGCCTTTCGAACGACAGCGCAAAAGGTGCGGACGTGGGTTCGGGCGGATTTGAACCACGGTCGCTCCCGTTCGCTCACCTCCCGCTTCCTGACTCAAATCCTTCTCACCACACTGCGTTTCGCTGCTCGCTCCTTCGCTCCGCTCAGTCGCTCGCGACGAAACCGCAGTGGGTTCGGGCGGATTTGAACCACCGATCTCGGCCTTGTAAAGGCCGCGTCATAACCATCTAGACCACGAACCCGATAATCGAGACACGACGCCGGTCGGAATAACGCTTTTCGTCTCACACAAGGAGGCGACGGCTCGCTTCGACGCCGCCCGGAACGCTTAGGCGTTCGCTGTGCGTGGTGTGGATATGGACCGACGGCGCGTTCTTTCCGGTTTGTTCGCGCTCACGGCGTTCGTCCTCGCCGTCCTCGTGTTGCTCAGCGCCTTTCCGTCGCTTATGGGCCTCGTCATCCAGGAACCGGCCTGGGACGACTACGGGAACGCGACCGTCACGATCCACGACGGGGAGACGAACCGAACGCTCGCGACGGTCGACGTCCGACTCGCCGAGAGCTACGACGAGAAGTACACCGGCTTGAGCGACACCGAGACGCTTCGCAACGGCACGGGTATGCTCTTCGTCTACGATGAGGAGAACTCACGAACCTATGTGATGCGCGAGATGAACTACCCGTTGGACATCGTCTTCGTCGGGGCCGACGGACGGATCAACGCGATTCGGGAGGCCCCAGCGCCCGGGCCGAACGAGGACGGCAACGACATTCAACGGTCGGGCAGTGCGAAACGGATACTCGAAGTCCCGCGCGGGTGGATGCGTGCCCAGAACGTCACCGAGGGGGACCGAATCGTCGTCGACCGAACCGGAAACGTGAGCGGGGGCTGAGGCACTGCGTCCCCCGCCGATTCTCCAAGGAGAGAATCGTCCGCTCAGAGGCTGTCGTGAAACGAGGACTGCACCCGGGTCGCATAGATCTCGGCGTCACCGTTGATCGCGATACCACACCCAGGACAGTGCTCCGGGGCTCTCGCTTTCGCGTAATCGAACGTCCCGCCGTCGAACCCACATGCGTTGCAGTCGATACGGTACTCCCCGGGTATGTCCATTAGACGCCGGATGACGTCCTCGTAGCTCTCGCCCCGTTCTTTCCTCCGGTGAAGTTCGTCCGCCAGTTCGTCGGTAGCCTGAATCGAGGTGCGCGCCATGACCGTGCTACGGACCACGACTGTATAGTTCTATGGCGACGATGGAACATGTACGAACGGACGTATCGAAGACGGGTCACAGGGTTGATTCGTCGCGGTAGAGGACGTGTCGGGCGACGACGACCTCCTCGACATCGGCGACCGTCGGGTCACGTTCCGGACTTCGCGGGACGATCGACGGCTCGATCCATCGAAAACACGAGGAGAACGGCGAGATCGGCGGAGGTCGTTTCACGCCATTGAAACCCTTTTGAACGCGCGTCCGCTACTTTCGATAATGGATATTTCTCCTGAAGACGACGACCCGTTCGAGGCCCAGCGCGCGAACGCCGACAACGCTATGCGTCGGCTCTTCGCGACCTACGGCCGCGAGAACGCCCCGCAGTTCGCAGTCGGCTTTTTCGCGAGCGTCTTCGCCCGCGGACTCGATCTGCTTCCGCCACTCTTGCTCGGGATCGCCATCGATGCGATCTTCTACGACACGAAGCCGTTTTTACCCTTTGCGCCCGATTGGGCGATCCCGGCGACCCGGACCGGGCAGTTCTGGCTCACCGTTGGGACCATCGCGATCGCCTTCTTCGGCGGCGCGGCCTTCCATTACGGTCGGAACTGGGGGTGGAACTCCTTTGCTCAGAACATCCAACACTCCATCCGAACCGACACGTACGATAAGATGCAACGGCTGAACATGGATTTTTTCGCCGGCAAGCAGACCGGCGAGATGATGTCCATTCTCAGTAACGACGTCAACCGGCTCGAACGCTTTCTCAACGACGGGATGAACTCGCTGTTACGACTGGCGGCGATGGTCATCGGGATCGCCGCGATCATGCTCGTGTTGAACTGGCAGCTCGCGCTCGTCGCATTGACCCCCATCCCGCTCATCGTGGTCTTCACCTACCGGTTCATCAAGGCCATCCAGCCGAAATACGCCGACGTTCGGTCGTCGGTCGGGAAGGTGAACTCCCGGCTGGAAAACAACTTAGGGGGTATTCAGGTCATCAAGTCGACGAACACGGAAGACTACGAGTCGGACCGCGTCGACGACGCCTCGCTCGATTACTTCGATGCGAACTGGGGTGCCATCGGCGTTCGCATCAAGTTCTTCCCCGCCCTCCGGGTGATCTCGGGCATCGGGTTCGTGCTCACCTTTCTCGTCGGCGGGTTGTGGGTGTTCACCGGTGCGGGTCCCGGCCCGCTTCGGGGTACGCTCGGAACCGGCGCGTTCGTTACGTTCGTGCTCTATACCCAACGGTTCATCTGGCCGATGGCTCAGTTCGGCCAGATCATTAATATGTATCAGCGCGCCCGGGCTTCCTCCGAGCGCATCTTCGGGCTCATGGACGAGCCAAACCGCTTGGCCGAGAACGATGCGGCGACCGATCTGACAGTCTCCGAGGGTCGCGTCGAGTACGACGACGTGACCTTCGGGTACGACACCGAACGCGGGAGCAGCGAACCGACGATCGAGGACATCTCCTTCACCGTTCCCGGCGGCGAGACGTTAGCACTCGTCGGCCCGACGGGAGCCGGGAAATCCACCGTCCTCAAATTGCTATTACGGATGTACGACGTGGACGACGGAACCATCGAAATCGACGGCCAGGACCTCCGTGACGTCACGCTTCGCGGTCTGCGCCGGTCGATCGGCTACGTCGGCCAGGACACCTTCCTCTTCTATGGAACCGTCAAGGAAAACATCGCCTACGGTACCTTCGACGCGACTGACGCCGAAATCGAAGACGCCGCTCGGGCCGCCGAAGCTCACGGGTTCGTCTCGAACCTCCCCGACGGCTACGACACGATGGTCGGCGAGCGCGGCGTCAAACTCTCGGGGGGACAGCGCCAACGCATCGCCATTGCCCGAGCGGTACTCCAGGACCCCGAAATACTGGTACTGGACGAGGCGACTTCGGACGTCGATACCGAGACGGAGATGCTCATCCAGCGCAGTATCGACCGGCTCACCGAAGACCGCACCACGTTCGCGATTGCCCACCGACTGTCGACGATCAAGGACGCGGACACCATCGTCGTGCTCGAAGACGGCCGGGTCGCAGAACGCGGCACCCACGAGGACCTGCTCGGTGCAGAAGGGCTGTACGCGAACCTCTGGGCGGTCCAGGCCGGCGAGATCGACGAGCTCCCCGAGGAGTTCGTCGAGCGGGCAACCCAGCGGGTCGCCCGGACGGACGCCGAGGGGGAAGCCGAAGCGACGGCAAGCGACGACTGAGAACGGCGAACGACGACCGAGCAACGACCGAGCGACGATCGGACTTCCGACGACGGATAGCCGACGTCCGATTTCCGGACAGGCGATGGCCGACGGGTTCGTGTGAACGGCGTACCTGCGACCACGTCTCGGCGCCGGTTACGGGACGATCACAACGACTTGGGTTCGTCTTCGCCTTTGCCCTCGTCGGGAGCCGTTCCTCGATCGCTGTAGTCCTCGCGGCCGACGGCGTCGCTGCCGACGAAGTTGAACACGTCCTGGCGGACCTCCGCCGCGGACTCGTAGGTCTTGTTCTCGGCGGGTTCGAGTACCTCCGCGAAGGTCTGTGAGCCGTTCGGGAGTTCGAGTTCGCGGTCGCCGTACTCGTCGATCAGTTCCTCGGTGCTCGCAGGGTAATCGTGCGATTCGATTTCGTCGTTGACGTCGCCTAACTCGATACCCATCTGTCTGTCTTCGGCGTCCGAATCCGAGTTCGAGTTCGACATGATGCACCTTGATACAAATGCGAACCGCATTAACCAGTTGTGCCTGCTGCTTAAGACCGAGGCGAGGTTCGTCGGCGTATGAACGCCGATTTCGATGCCGGAATTGGGGCCGACAGCGACGGTGACGCCGAAGTCGGAACTGCGACTAAGGCTAAAGCCGAGGCCGGGTCGCTCGACCTCTCGACGGCGACGTGGACCGACGCCGCCGCCAGCGATGCCGAGCTAGCGCTTCTGCCGGTCGGCTCGACCGAACAACACGGGCCGCACCTACCCCTGGGAACCGACGCGCTCACCGCCCGTGCGGTCGCCGAGGCCGGCGCTGAGGCCTACGCCGAAGAACACGGCGGCGGAGCGGTCGTCGCACCGACGACTCCCGTGGGTATCGCGGCCGAGCACCGCCACTTTCCAGGAACGCTGTGGGTCTCGCCCGATACGTTTCGACAGTACGTCGGCGAGGTAATCGAAAGCCTCGCCCATCAGGGGTACGAGCGGGTGGTCGTTGTCAACGGCCACGGGGGAAACGTCGGCGCGCTAACCGAACTCTGTGGCGAGCTTACGAGAAGCGAACGAGCGTACACCGTCCCGTTTACCTGGTTCGAAGCGGTCGCCGATCGCGGCGAGATGGGTCACGGCGGTCCCTTAGAGACCGCCCTACTGCGGGCGATCGATCCCGAATCGGTGCGCGAGAACCGGATCGAGGACGCGAGGGGGAACGCGGCCGATCGCTGGGGCGAGTGGGTGTCGAGGGTAAATCTCGCAGTCGACTCGGCGGAGTTCACCGACAACGGCGTGGTCGGCGATCCCGGAGTCGACGCCGAGGAAGGCGAACGGCGGGGCGAGGCGCTGTTGACGGAGGCGGCGACGGCGCTCGCGACGCTGCTCGACGCCGTGGCCGATTGCGAGACGGCGCGACCGGCGCGGAAGCAGGCGGGAAGCGAGTCGACGGATCGATGAACTGGCGAAGCAACGAACCGCCGAGCCGGCAAACCGACGGGTCGACGAGTCAGTGAACGAGTGGACCGTCGGACAGCCGATGGGGTCACGAAGTCCGATGCCGGGACTGAACTCGCAGGCAATAGACGTATTCGGCGGGCCCCGATACGGAGGAACATGGCAGAGCTCACGAGCGACGACGAGGGAAAGGGCGTCGTCGCGGCCAACGGGACGGAACTCGGCCACGTGGACCGGATCGAGGACGGAACCCTCTATGTCTCCCTCAACGACGGTATCGAGGTAAACTGGGGCGAAACCACAGAAGGTACCTACGCACTCGGAGAGAACGCCGTCGAATCGGTCGATGAGGAGGAAGTACGACTCCGCGGCAAGTTCTAACAGTAACGTCCCCGTTCGTTGCCAACCCGGTGACCGGACGAGTCGGGTCGAACCGGGCCGAGGTGACGGTAGCGACAGGCCGCTGGTTCCCGATCGATAGCCGTCTCGGTCGGGTAATCGTCTCGATCGCCTCGGCCGGTCAGTCGTCGACGAGTTCGATTTCGTCGTCGCCATTCGGAACCCCACAAATGAAGGCCCCCTGGTTATCGGCGTCGTTGCGATACCAGTGGGGAACGCCGGCGGGGATCAACAGCGAGTCGCCGGCCTCGACGGCGTGTTCGTGACCGTCGATGCCGACGACGTACTCGCCTTTCAGAACGTGCTGTTCGTGTTCGATCTCGTTAGTGTGGGGCGGCACCCGCGCGCCGGGATCGAGCGTGAACCGGCGCAACGCGAAGGTCGGCGCACCGTCGTCCTCACCGACCAGAACGCCCTTTCGGAGCCCCTCGGCCGCGCTGACGGCCTCGTAGGACACTTCGTCGGCACGTTTCACGAGCGGGTTGGCCCCGTCGTCCCTCCCGGTCCCCTCGGTTACCCCAGCCACGTCGTCCGCCTCGGTCGTTTGATCCGCTCGATCCGCGTCGGTGTCGTTCGTGGTGTGCGATCGCCGGGTCATGGACGTCCGAAGGGGGCCAGCGACAAAGGTGTTGGCGCGAAATAGGTCGAATCGTTCGGCAGCGACCAACGGAAACGCCGGCGAACGGCGAACTACCGGCGACGTAATCGACCCGGGAACGGGACGGGAACGGCCTTAAAAGGCCGCGTACCCTACGAATCATATGCGCAGCTTTACGGTCGGCAGCGCCCTCGGCATCCCCATCAGGGTCGATCTGACTTTCCTGTTGGTGTTGCCAGTGCTCGCCTGGCTCATCGGCTCGGAGGTCGGCCGATTCGTGACGGGCCTCAACCGCGTGCTGGGAACGAACTTGAACGTCACCGCGCTCACCGCCGGTTCGACGCCGTTCGTGCTCGGCGCGATCGCCGCGGTCGGCCTGTTCGCCGCCGTCGTGTTACACGAACTCGGGCACTCCGTCGTCGCGATGCGCTTCGGCGTGGCGATCGAGTCGATCACGCTGTGGTTTCTCGGGGGCGTTGCCCAACTGGCCGAGATGCCCGAAGACTGGAAACAGGAGTTCGCCGTTGCGATCGCCGGCCCGGTCGTGAGCATCGCGTTAGGCGTGCTTTCCTTCGGTGCCTTCCTGCTCGTTCCGTCCGAGGGATTCAGTGCCGTCAGGTTCGTGCTCGGCTACCTCGCGGCGATGAACATCGCGCTCGCGGGCTTTAATCTCCTACCGGGATTCCCGATGGACGGCGGCCGCGTACTCCGGGCATTGCTCGCGCGCAACCGCCCGTACGCTCAGGCGACCCAGACGGCCGCACGGGTCGGACAGCTCTTCGCGGTGCTACTGGGATTAGTCGGCCTGATCAATTTCAATATCTTTTGGATCGCGATCGCCTTTTTCATCTACATGGGTGCGGCTTCGGAGACCCAACAGACCACGATGAAGGCGGCGTTCGAAGGCGTTCTCGTCAGAGATATCATGACGCCGGCCGAGCAGGTCCGTTCGGTGACGGCGGACACGAGCGTCGCGGAGTTGCTCGACCGGATGTTCCGCGAGCGCCACACCGGCTACCCGGTGTTCGAAGAGGACCGGCTCGTCGGTATCGTTACGCTGTCCGACGCTCGTAACGTCAAGGAGGTCGAACGCGACGCCTACCGCGTCGAGGAGGTCATGACCGAAGACGTCATGACGACCGCGACGTCCTCCGAAGCGATGACCGCGATGAACACGATGCAGGGAGCGGGCGTCGGACGGCTGCCGGTGTTCGATGGTAACGGCGAGTTCGCCGGCCTGATCTCGCGGACGGACCTCATGACTGCGCTGAATATCATCCAGTCGAGCGGCTCGATCGAGAATGCGAGCGATATCTCGAGGGATACCTCCCGCCGTCCGGACCCCGAAGAGGCCCCTCGGTAACCGACGACCTCGGCTCGCTCCGCCGTCTCGATCGTTTCGGCTCCCTCGCTCGCCTCTCTTTGTTTGCCTGTCTCAGTCGTTTCGCCCGTCTCGTTCGTCTCGCCCGCCACGCTCGTTTCGCTTTCCTCGCTCGTTGCTCCCGTTGCTCCCATCCCTGTTCCGGCTCCCTCGTTCTCCTCGTTCGTCTCAGTCGGTTTCTTCGAACGGTTCGATGCGCGCTTCGATCCAGGTGGCGGCTTCCTCTAAGGTGTCTTCGTCCTCGTCGACGAGTTTGATCCGGTTGCACCGCCGGCCGTTACGCCGGCTGGGATAGGAGCCGATCGAGAGGTCGAAGCGCTCGCGTGCCTCGGCGAGGTCGCTCGTGTACTTTCCCTCCGGCATCGTCGTATAGATCTCCCGCGAGCGAGCCGTGCCCGCGAACTCCTCGGCCACCGATTCGAACATCGGCTTCATCTCGCGAGGGATGCCCGGCAGCACGTAGACGTTCTCGACCACACAACCCGGCGCGAGGCCCTCGTCGTTGATCAGCGCCCGACCACCGGCCGGGATCGACGCGTGGGCCGCGACGTCGATGTCGAGGTCGGGCAGGCGCTCGCGAACGGCGTCCAACGTCTCTTCGACGTCGGTTCGGGCGAGTTCGTCGATCGTGAGGTCGAGGTCGAACGCCGCGGCGACCGCTTCCATCGTCACGTCATCGTGGGTGCCCCCGAGCCCGCCGGTGACGATCACGGCGTCGAACGCCGCTGCGTACTCGCGGACCGTTCGGGCGATGAGTTCCACTTCGTCGGGGATCACGAGGATTCGTTTCGTCGCAACGCCGCGGGTAGTCAGTCGGGACGCGATCCACGTTGCATTGGTGTTTTCGGTGTCGCCGGCCAGCAGTTCGTCGCCGATCGTAAGCAGCGCGGCCTGCATAACTGGTCGACGACCGAGAGCCCGTTAGCTCTTGCCCGTCGCGATTCGTCGTCGTGCGATACGGGTTCCGCGACGAACACCGGTCCCTCTCATACCGTGTGGTATCGGGACTGTCCGGTTGCGCCGTCGAATCCCGACGACGAAAACGAGAGCTGTCCAACGGTGATCGAATCGCCTCGGTCGGTAGTCGTTCACGCAGTTCTCGAAGCGACGGTTCGATCCGGTCGTCACGCACGACTGACGAACGGGGACAGTCGAGCAGTAGTCCCGACGCCTACCAGGCCGAAACACCGGAAGGTCGCACGACCGACGATAGCGACCGAAACCGGCATTCAACCGGTTATCGAATACTCATTGGGGTATCGAATTCGCTATCGGAACGTGGGATGGTTCAGTGGATCGGTTGATTGTACTACAGCCGACCGATAGCGATCTTTATGAGAGGGCGTGATGAAAAGTGGGCCGCCGTCGGTTCGAGGCAAGAGACGTTCCCTCGAATTGCAATGTCCAAAGGGCACCCCCTTTTGCCCCGGACCTTCAACGGCCCGAGACGGCAGTTCGCGATACAACCTCTTAGTCCCCCGACATTGTGAGCATACGAATGAACGCTCGATAGACGACCGTACTCGCGCTGAGAGCAGCCACAACCGGTGATGGAAGTACGAACCGGTGTCTGACGATCGTTTTCGTCGAGAACACCCAAGCCTCCGACCCTATGGATCGTCGTCACTCGAGTACTCACACCACCACTATTCGCTTGGACTCGGTGTGTGCGAAACAGGCATAAGTTGCCCGTGGACTATCGGCGTGACCGTCGTGCGAGAGGCTATGGAGCCATTGAAATGCATCTCCGTGCGAGCAGTCAAGCCGTTCGGCAATCTCGGCTGTCCCACCCTCTCCGGCGGTCGGCGCTATCGAGAACTCCCTTGATCGGCCGGTATGGTTACTCGACAGGGGGAAAGCCGAGTTCAGCGGCGAACGGAACGCCGGCAGGGGGGTTGCCTATCTCAGAAACTCCCCTACGAGTCGCTCTTGGACTCGCGTCGGATCGGCACCGTTGCGTATCTGTTCTTCGATCACGTCGATTCGAACGTTCAAGCGTGGGTCTCCCTGGAGGGCTGGCGACGACTCCGGAGTGGACATTGCGTTTTCAAGGCACTGCTTCGACGAACAAAAACCCACGCGATAGCGTATCTATCTGATTTACACTTCCACGATGCAAACATATATCTGAAACGTCTTACGACCGGAGTCGGACACGATGAACTGCGATCGAGCCGATCGAGCCGACGCCGCGAGCATATCTTGATGAACCCGCAAGCGCACGTACTCGTCACAATCGGTGGACTTGCAGGGTAAACGTTAATGACAGTACTACTGGTAGATCGGTTCGCGGGTCGCCGCGGAGGGATCGAAGGACATTGCACCCTGAGGGCGTCCCCTCGCGGGTTGCCCGCACCGCCGAAGCGGCAGGGAGGACCGAAGCGGATCGGTTCCGCTCCGCCTATACCACCGCTTCGTGTCAGCGGCGTTCGACCCGGCCGGATCGGAGTGCTACGGGCCGAGGACCGGGTCGAACGACGGTTGCATCCTTGCCGGCGACGTGAAGTCCTCTTTCGAACGTCCGACGAGTGGACGGACGGGGGTGCCGGCGAAGCGTGCGGATCAGTACCTCACAGCACAGTCACGTAAGTGTTTTGTAGCGATACGGGTGAACGCTCAATAGACGACCGTACTCGCACCGAGAGCGGCCGTGACCGGCGAACAGTGCATACCGGCGGCCGAGCAGCGGTCCGATCTCGCCGGGTGCGCCCCGATCGCTCGAAGCGTGAAGTATCGTTACTCGAATTCTCACAACAGTACTATCTCCGTAGGAACAGTACATCCGGACGTGTCATACCGCGTGACCTACTGCATCGAATGCGAGTGGTCCGCGAGCACCGAGGAGTACTCCCGGAGCGAGCGGTCCAGCCTCGCCATCGATCACTACGTCGAAACCGGGCACTACACTGACACCGAGCGACAGGGGAACGAAGCACCGGCGTCGGGGTGGGCCGACGAATGGCCGCCCGAGTAACGACGGCGATTGCCCTACCGTGATCCACTCGGTTGAACACCACAGGCCTGAGTGAAACGTGTCGTGCACTCGGGGCTCTCGTATACGCACCGCAGAGGGCAATCGAAACGGATCGAAGAGCACGGCTCGAAATCGAGGAACCGTCGGGAAGGCGATTTCACACGGCCGAACTCCTATGCGACGGAAGAACGTGGGACGAAGCCGGCGTTCAAAGAGTATAGCTCCAAGGCCGGATTCTTCGGGTCACCTGACCCATAGTTATCGAGTAGCAGCCGACCTGCCATATCACTCATTATCCCTCGGCCCCTGTGTGCCGACATGACACTGGTTCGGTCCGGTCGGAGGATACGGTAGCATGTGCGCTCGTCACACGAAACGCGACAAGGTATGGGACGCGGCGCTTCGAATCGCGCGTGACCGGGAGGTGTTCACGCTGAAGGAGGTGATGGGGGCGATCGACGAGGCGGCGTCGCGACAGACAACCCACGACGTCCTCACCACAATGGCGGAGAGGGGGTACCTCGAAAAGGACGACCGGCCAACCGGCGTTTGGCGCGAGTCGCCCGAGCGCCGTCGCCGCCGGCGGAAGGCCACCCAGGAGAGCATCGTGCTGGCGACGGTCATGTAAGGCGAGGCCCTGCGAGCCGATCGGGGCCAACCAGTCGGTCGACCTGACCTCCTTAGTCCCGATCTTCTCGGCCTCCTTCCTCCCCTTTTGCCTCTTCCCCTGTTCCACGATCGAGTGCCGCGGATCGGACCTTACTGCCGCCGCTGACGGCTGCGGTGGAGTACACCTACGTTGTTCGCCGTCCGATCGACGACGCCCTGGAGCGCGTTCGTGACGTCGCCTTGCTCCAGGACGATCGGACCGCCCTCGTCGCCGCCCCGTCGGATGCCCGGATCGAGCGGCACTGCACCCAAGAAAGGCATTTCGACGTCCTCGGCGAAGGCCTCGCCGCCGCCTTTCCCGAAGACGTCGTGTTTCGATCCACAGTCCGGACAGATGAAGCCGCTCATGTTCTCGACGACGCCGACGACGGGCGTGTCGTGACGGCCGAACATCCGCAGGCCCTTGCGAGCGTCGTCGACCGCCACCTGCTGGGGGGTCGTGACGATCACCGCGCCGGTCACCGGAACGTTCTGGAGGAGGGTGAGCTGAGTGTCGCCCGTTCCCGGGGGTAGGTCGACGATCAGGTAATCGAGCGCGCCCCATTCGACGTCCTCGGTGAGCTGGGTGAGGATCTTATGTACCATCGGACCGCGCCAGATTACCGGGTCGTCCTCGCCGACGAGAAAGGCCATGCTCATGAGCTTCATGCCGTACTTCTCGGGGGGAACGATCCGCTCCTGTTCGGTGGCTCGGGGGTGTTCGTCGGCGGCGACCATCCGGGGGACGTTCGGCCCGTAGACGTCGGCGTCGAACAGGCCCACGTGAGCGCCCATCTGTGAGAGGCCCGCGGCGAGGTTCACGGCGATCGTGCTCTTGCCGACCCCACCCTTTCCGGAGGCGACGGCGATGACGTTCTTGACGTCGGGGAGGACCTGCTCGTCGCGGGCGACCCCGCGATCGATCGTCGCCGAGAGATCGGCCTCGATGTTCTCGCTCGCGAGGACTTCGCGCACACGTTCGGCGATGGCGGTCTCGTTCGGGGAGTACGGCGCGCCGAGCGCGAGCGAGATCTTCACGTCGGCGCCGTCTATTGTCACGTCGTTGACGAGGTTCAACGAGACGATGTCCTCGCCCAAGTCGGGGTCCTCGACTGCGGCCAGTATATCGTAGATAGCGTCGTCATCCATATCGTCGCCATAAAACGCGCGCCGGTGAAAGGGTTGTGACCGCCGTTCCGGCTCCACCACCGTCGTCTCGACCCGGCCGCCCCATGTCCACCCCATCGCGAAGTACGGTCGAAGTCGGTGGCGAAGGTCCGAAAGCGAGAGGCGGGAAGGAAGGGGGAGGGGAAAACAATGGGCGACCTGAGCCAGACGGAGACCCGAAGTCGAGAGCGATAGTCGGAGAGTCGGAGAGAAGCGGACCGACGAGGGGCTGCGGCTCAGGCGATCGTGAGCCAGATCATCGCGGCGAGAAAGACCCCGACGACCGCGACGCCGATCCACTGAGTCCAGCGGGGTCCCTCATCGGAGTTGACGTCGGTCCCGGCGAACACGTAGGCCATGCCGGCGACCGCGACGAACAATACTGCAACGCTGTAAATCGTATCGAGCAGGGCTGACATAGCTGTCCGTCTTCCGCGCAGCGTTAAATAAGTATTCCCGCACCGGTCGTCGATCGCCGATCACTGGTCGTCGGTCACTGATCACCGAGTGTCAGTTACCGGTTACCGAGCATCGGGTATCGGTCTCCGGTTACTGACCGCTATTCTCGTCGGCTCGCGCTCACACGCCGTGGACGACCAGTCGGATCGGAGGGACGAGCGGGAACCGGTGGAGACGCAACCGTAATAGGCGTTTGCATCGTACGCGGGATATGCGGATCGAACTACGGGTCTGTAAACACTGTTTCGAGGGCGAACACGGCAACCCCGAGAAGGCCGCGATCACCCAGGACATGGTCGCGTGTGCCCGCCGTGTCCGTGAGTACAAGGACCTGATCGGCTTAGACGCGCTGTACGTCACTCAGGTCGAGGAAGGCGACCCAGGGGGTGCGGAGGAACTCGCGGTGATCGTCGCGGGGATCGAAAACGACCAGATCTCGCTGTCCGATACCCAACTCGTCATGGAAGACGGCGGCGGCAACATGCTCGTTTACCCCGAACCCGAGGACATCTTGGAGGTGCTCACCCGGAACATCGATCAGATCGCCGAGCAGACGCGCCAGGACGTCACCATCGAGCTCTCCTCGGAAGCCGCCCGCCTCATGTCGGCGTGAGTCGCAGTCCCAGTCTTCCGAGAACCGATCGTCAACGGGCCGACCTCACGGAACCGATCCGGCGGCCGACGTCGAAATGGGTGCGAAAAGGAACGAAGAGATCCAGTACGGGTGTCGAAGCTCAGTCGTCGCCGTGGTGCTGGCCGCCATCGGTCGCGGTCGTCCGGTCTTCGCGTTCGCGTTGCATCTGTCGTTCCCAGCGCGAGCGCAACACGTTTCCATATAGCGAGAGCACGAGTCCGACGAACAACACGAGGATTCCGATATTGATTCCGATCATGAGCAGCAGGTTCGTCGGCCCGCCGCCGATCGCGAGATCCCGAGGCACCGGATACCCCTCGTCGAAGATACTGCCCAAGAGCACGCTCACGATGCCGATGACGACGAAAAAGCCCATCAGGCTCGTCACCCAGCCCCAACTCGGCGAGAGCGAGAGGTTCTCGATGCCCGTCGAGTCGGCGTTCGCATTCTCGTGGTCCTCCGGAATCATGCTCCGAGGAATGAACGCCTTGATCTCGAGGGGATAAAAGGCCGGGTGGAAGCCGTGTTCGAAGATGTGGAACATGATCCCCATGAGCATGATCACGCCCAACAAGCCATGGAAGACGACAAAGGCCATCGCCGCGGTCTTCGTCTGGAAGAAGCCTGCAAGCGCCGTCTTCGACCAGATGAGGAGCCCGGAGATCGACAGCAAGGTGAGTTCGATCGAGAAAATGAAGATGACCCCTTTTCCGACGTACGATAGCAATGGAATCTCGTCGGCCTTGTAGCCGGCGAACTGACGGGCGTTAGGGTGGCGTTCGTCGGCGCGCCCGAGCACGAACTGGATGTCCTGGATGAACGCCTGGATGTCACCGGGCGTCGGGATGATCTCGCGGAAGTTGCTCCGGCCGGTGGGGGTAATGACCATGAGCGTTACCCAGAAACCGATGAGCGCCACTAGCCCGACGCCAGCGATCCGGTGGATCACCGTTACCCCTTGATTGCCACCCATGAGTTCGAGCAGCCACCAGAGTTCGTCGTTGAACATGATGCCATACCCCGTGAAGAACAGGACGAACACGTCGAGACCCAACAAGGCGTGGAAGGTCGTCGTGACCCGAGTGAACTTCCCGTGATCGAGGTTCGTCATCGGTTCTCACCTCCCTCGTCGTCGGCTGCCTGCGGGTCCGCGTCGGTGACGTCACCTGAGCCCGTGTCGGCATCGTTCGTATGGCCACCATCGGTCGCCTCGCGTCCGCCGTCGGTGGCGACCGCGTCGCTCCGTTGGCTTTCGCTCTCGCCCGGCTGACGCATCCGGCTCGCGAGCCGGCGGAAGGCCGCCCAGTGCAAAAAGACCAACACGAGAATGAACACGCCGAGGATGACATCTGCGGCGTGGATCAGTGCAATCAGGAAGTCGAGCGCTGGGATCGTGTTGCCGGCCGTCCAGTCCGCGCCGACGCCGCCGCCCTGAATCGTCGGCCCGACGCGAAAGAGCGTCTCGTAGAACGAACCGCCCGCTCCGCCGAGCAGGAACACGGTGAGCCAGACCGACCCGAGCGCGAGGACGGTCCCGACGACGGCGCTTGTGAGGATTGCGATCCGACCGTAACTCGACGTCTCGGGGAGTTCGCGACTCATTGCGTGAAGGCCTCCGCGCCGTCGGCCCCGAAGATGATCTCCATCGCCTCGGCGTTGAAAAACGAGCCGCTCCCGCGCTTGTCGAGCTCGTTCGCGATCTGGCCGGCGTCGCCGACCAGCAACGCGTCGGTCGCACACTCCTCGGCACACGCCGGGCCCTTCCCGATGTCCTGGCGTTCCTCACACATCGTACACTTGTCCATCGTGCCCCCCGTCCCGAACAGTTGGGCGGTCGTCGAGTTCGAGTCGGGGAACTGCGGAGCGCCGAACGGACAGGCCGACAGGCAGTACTGACAGCCGATACAGAGGTCGTCACGGACGCTGACGAACTCGTTTTCCTTCTTGATCAGCGAGTCCGTCGGACAGACCGATACACACGGCGCTTCCTCGCAGTGATAACACTGCATCGGGATCGCCGTCTCGCCCGGCGACTGGCCCTGGTTGAGCGCGACGGCGCTGCTCGCGTTGAGCCCCTCGGCACCCATCTGCCCTTCGAGCATCGTCGAGATCGAGATGCGTTGTTCGTCCCGAGGGATGTCCCACGTTCGTTTACAGGTGACGACGCAGCCACCACAGTCGATACAGGCCTCGACGTCGGGGAAGATCCGCGCTCCCTCCCCGGTACTCATGACGCCTTGGCCGAGTACTTGGTCTCGTGCGGAGTCGTTGGATGACATTCGTTGGATGGGTTACTGGACCGTAGAGTGATTGCGCACGTCGAAGTCCTTCTGGAGGCCGACGTTGTTTCTGTCCTGCGGGAACTCGAACGTCGAGAGGTCGACATCCATGTTGCGATCGTCGACGACCTGCTGGGTAGCCTTCTCGACTTTCACCATCGCGGCTTTGGT
>PXRY01000080.1:0-5764 GCA_003022925.1 Halobacteriales archaeon QS_8_65_32
TGCGTTCGTTCTCCCAACAGTCAATAGAATCGACCGTCAACGACTCCGTGAGTAGTTTCTGGAGCTGCATAGACACCAATTCCAGGAACTGCTCACTTCCCAACTAGACGGTGCCACGAGAACGGAGTTCTCGTGAATGTGGCCAAAAACGCAGAGCGTTCTGACTGCGAGCGGGATCGGAGGTCTCGCACTGAACGAACGACGCCCCCGGCGTCTTTCGAACCACGGCTTCGCCGCCACGCGCCCGGCCTCTTCCAGTCCCGCTCGAAGCGGTTAGTCTTACCTAAGGTGGTCGCCGTCGGTTCGCCGCTCAACCCGCCGCTTAGAGCAGCCGGTTCCCGCCGGTCGTTACGTTCAGTTCCTCGACCGTCGTCGAGTTGACCGAATTGCTCGCGACGATCGTCGCGCCGGCGTTCGCGGGCAGCGTGAGGATCACCGTCGACTGCCCGGAATCGACGCTCGTCGTCACGTAGGTCCGACCGTTCGACCGGATAACGGTGATCGTCGTGACGTTGCTCGCTTCGGGCGTCGAGCGAAGCGTCGCGTTCACTCGAACCCCCGGACCGCTCCACGGTTCGGTCGGCGAGAGGTCCTCGAAGACGGCCGAACTACCCGTATCCGCCGAGACCGTCGGATCGAGCGTGAGACATCCACTCAGGGCGAACGAACAGACGACGATCGTCGCGAGGAACAACCGTCCGCGAGGCGTCGGGGACATACGCCTTCCCTTACCGCCGTCGTGAAAAACGCTTGTCCCTGCAGGCGCGCTCGCGTGCGGCGACCGGCGGTTCCGAATCGGGAGCGTCGGTCGCCGAGTCCGGCGATCGTCAGTCGTGGCTCACGGCTCGTGGCTCGGCTCGCGAGCCGTTCGTCCGGGATTTCGGCCTCAGTATCGGCTTCGGTTTCGGTTTCGTCGCCTCAGCGCTCGACCGCTCGCATGGCGTGGCCGGTCGCGATCGCGTGGTCGATCATCGCTCGGTCGGAGTCGATGGCGCCGAGATCCGTCTCGCGGACTCGCCAGTCGCAATCGAGACACGTGTTCACCGTTTCGGTCACACGCGGCCGTGAGGAAGACACCGGTAAAAAGCGTCCTGCCTGCGAGCGACGCCCAATCCCGCATCGAACGCCTGACGACCGCGATTCAGAGACCCTTCGATCCGTCGCCGTCCCCTTCGTGGCCGAGCATGACGGTGTTTTCGAGCAGCGTCTCGTGTGCCCGGCGCAGGCGTTCGGACAGCGCCTGGTGGGAAACGCCGATCTCGGCGGCTAACTCGTGTGCCGGCACCTCGCGCGGGATCGAGTAGTAACTGCGTTCGAACGCCGCCTGGAGGGCGTCCTGTTGCTTGTCGGTGAGGCCGTATCGTCCCCGGCGGCCCTCGTCGATCCCGAAGACCCGTTCGACCGATAGATCGAGTCCCGCGTCGGCGCAGTGATCGTACGTCCGGCTCAGCGCCGCCCGGTCGGGAAAGAGCAGGCGAAACAGCCACTGCCCGTTTCGCCCCGACGCCGACAGCACGGCTCCGCCCCGTTCGAGCAGCGCGTCGACGTGCGCCTCGACTCGGTCGACCCACTCGATCCGGTAGAGCCGTTCGTTCTCCAGGTCCGCGAGCACCTCGACGACTGCCGTGGTCGAATCGGCGTCGAGCGCCTCGTGAACCGCCGCAACGTCCTCGTGGGTCACCCGGACGAACGGGACGACCCGACCGTCCCCCGCGGCGACCCGCTCGACCTCGAAGCGGACGTCCCCGAACTCCCGGAACGTCTCGTAGAGCGCGAAGTCGGCCGCCGAAGCGGTTACTTCGGCCACGGTTGCGGTCATCGATAGCGTCCACTCGGGCTAACGGCATATGCGTTATGAACCCTACCTACTCTAGAACTGGCGATCGAACGGTGCCCGGCTCGCTCGCCGCGTGGAGGGATCGGAACGACCACACCGGTGCGGTCGGTTCCGATCGCGAGGTCGCTCCCCGGTACGGACCGGTTACCGTCCCGCCGGGAGGATCGTCCTGGGGCTACCGCGAGAACAGTTCTTCCGGGTCATACTCCTCGGGGCCGACGTCGCGGTACAGCTCCGAGAAGCCACACTCCGCACAGGAGACGATCGTCAGTTCCTCGGCCGGCAGATCGACGAGGCTACCGATAATCCCCTCGCCGGTTGCCATCGACGCCGTCTCGGTGCCCGCATGGTCGCATTTCGGACAGCCGTAGTCGTCGCCGCTGCCGCCGTCTGCGCGAACGTCGTCTGCGTCCATACCTGGCCTCCGGCGGGAAGCACATAAGCGTCCGCCAGGCGCTTGGTCGTCAACCGGCCGTCGGTCAGTCCTAGTCGTCGACCGTCGTATCAGCGCTGTGAATCACGGAGGATCAGCGGCTCGATCGCAAGGGTTCGCTTCGCGATCGTGACGATCCGGAGTACGTAGGACGTAAACAGCAAGAACGGCACTAGCGTCACGGTGAAGGCACCGCCGACCAGCCACGCGACGTTCGCCACGCCGAGCATGGTCCCCGGGACCGTACTCGGTTCGACGACGGTAAGCATGATTCCAGAGACCACTAACGACGGGATCGCCGCGTATAGAATCATCTGCGAGAGGGTCACGAGCGCCCACTCGAAGTACAGTGTCTTGACGTGCTCGCGCGCGGGACCGAACAGCGACAGTGCCGTTTTCAGTTCGTCCAACAGGTCATTTTCGGGCTGGCCGAGGTCCTCTTCGTGCTCGTGAGCGAGGCGTTCGACCTGGAAGATCTTCCAGCCGTAGTTATAGTTCAGCGCCGCCAACAGTACATCGAACGTACCGAAGCGTGCGCCGTCGAGTTGGTCCCGCACGGTCTCGGAGTTGCCGATCACGCTCTCGGTGAACTGATCGACCTCCCATTGGAGCTGGTCGCTGTCGATTTCGCTTAACCCATTGCGCACCGCTTCGGCGCGTTCCTGGGCGACGTCGACGAGGTTTCGGAGAAACGCCGAGGGGTCGGCCGGACTCGGCGCGCCGATCAGTTCCTCTGTGTAATCGCGGAAGTCCATCGAGTCCTCCATGCGATCGCGTTGTTCGCCGAGCGGGCCGTTTTCCTGGCTGAGGACGAGCTGGCCGATCGTGACGACGAGGGTGACGCCGGTGATGATCGCGCCGAGCATCGCCGAGAACATCGTCTCGATCGTATCTCCCGACCGGAGCTGGGGTTCGAGCGCCGGCGGGAGAACCGCCACGGAGACGACGAAGGCAACGAACACCATGATCGCCAACACCGCAGTCACGTACAGTCGGTTCGCCGCGAGCAACAACCATATCTTGACCCGACTCTCCCCGGCGCGCGCACGCATCGTGTTCTCGGTACTGACGTCAACGCTTGTGTCGACCTCGGGGTTCGCCTCGCCGTCGATACCCTCGCTACCGGTAGTAGCACCACTAGTATCAGTGCTCACGTCGATCCCTCCAGATCCTCGTCGTCGGTGTCGTTACTACCGGCGTCGCTGCTGCCGTCGTCGTCGCTGATGCCGTCGCTATTCGAGCGGACGGGCCGTTCGAACACGATGTACTTGGTTCCGCCGCCGGTGTAGTCGATCGTATCGACGAATCGCCACCCCTCGGCGGCGAGTTCGTTCAGATCGGCTTTCGGGTCCTCAGCTTCCTTTCTCGTCTCGCCCCTGGGCGGTCTGAGCGTCTCGTACTCCCATCGGTCGGTTTCGTCCCGACTCATCAGCACGTCGCTCTCGGCTCGACGGCATAACCCTATGGTCTGCGGCGAAACGACGGCTACAGAACCGACGCCGATCGCCAGTACCTCCCGCGTCGCCGCTGGCGTCGCCATCCGGCGTCACTGTCGTCAGCGTCGCCGACGCTGTTACCGGATTACCGTTGTCGAGGGAAACCAGGACGCGGACGCGTAGTTCGACGGCCGGCGTCAATCGGTGTTCGTGGCACCGTCGCCGCTCGCCGTACCGTCGCTGTCCGTCCCCGTCCCCTCCGCTTCGGTAGGCGGGTCCGTCCCGTCGGTCACCGTCCCACCCTTCATCGTTCCGCCGCTCGCCGTCCCATCGTGCGCTCCCTCCCCGGTCGTTTCGTCGACGGCGCCGACGCTCGCGTTTGCCGGATCGGTGCCGAGACCTAGTGCGTCCGACGGCGTCGGTGAGAAGGGCGTCCCTCGAAGGAGATCGCCCAGTACGACGTTCGCGAACTGGACGACGAGTACGAGCAGTAGCGGCCCGCAAAACAGGCCGTACCAGCCGAACAGCGCTGCGCCCAAGCTGTAGGCGAACAGCACCGCGCCGTTGTGCATGATCTGGCCGGAGATGTACGGCCGGACGATCGACTGCGGGACGATGTCGTGCAACAGAAAGGCAACGATCAGGAAAGTAACCGGGTACACCAACAGGCTCGCGTCGGCCCTGAGTGCTCGCAGCGCCAGGTACGCCGCGGCAGGCACGTAGACGATCTTTCCCAACGGCCAAGGGAACGAAGGTCGCGAGTCCGGCAAGCGCAGCTAGAAGCGTCGAGACGGGAATGGAGACCGCCGCCGGAGCGAGGAAATTATACGCGTTGTAGACGACGATCGCGCCGATCGTCACGGCGAGCACCGTGAGAACGTTCCCGAAGTAGACCATTTCTAAGTCCGCGTCGACGCCGGCGAGATACGAACGCCGCGGTGTCACGGCTGCCGACCTCCGTGCGGTACCACGACTCCAAGCGATGTCCGTCGGCGTACAGGGAAAAAGGCAAAGATCAGCGCGAGCGTCAGGTGAAGCAAACCGTTCGAGACCGTCGCGAGCGCGCCCAGCGCCCGGCTCAGTACTCCCTGGAGCTGTGAGAGCTGGCCGAACTGACCGAACCTGCTTACCGACTGCGGGAGGCTGTCGAGCACGCCGGCGATCGATTGCTGGTTGCCGGGTAGCTGGCCCAACAGCGACCCCACCGCGTCGGAACTAGCGGCGCTCGTGAACTGCCCGAACGCGACGACGCCGGTATACCCTAACAACGCCAGCGTCGGGGCCACGATTAAAAAGTAGCGTGATCGTCGCTGCGATGCCCGGCGAGTCGACGGCCGCCCGTATCCGCCGGTTGATCGGCCGCGCGCCGTAGTAGACGAACAGTCCGAGGACGAAGGTACCGACGAACGAATAGAAGAACAGACCGACGGCCCCGAGGAGAACGACCGCGACGAGCCACCAGCCGACCCGCCGTCGATCGGCGTCGAGCGAGAAATCGGTCGCCATGCTCCGCTAATCGGCCGTACCGGCCTTGTAGCTACCGCTCGAAGCCGAAGAGGGCCGGCAGTCGGGCGGTCCGCCCGTTCGGGGAACGGTGGTGGTCCGCTCGCCGTTCTCAGCGGGTTCCGTTCTCGACGTGCTCCTCGAAGAGTTCGACGTTCCTGACGTTCGCCTTCCAGGCGGCGTCGAACAGGTCGCCGATGGCGGGCACCGAGCCGATCGCCACATCGATGGCGATGTTGCCGACCATCTGTGCGAGGACGTTGCGAGGTACCCCGACGCGAGCGGCCTCGCCGACGATGTAGAGCCCGATTAGGCCAGTAACGAGATCGCCGGAAACCGGGAGCAGTCCAACGAGGGAGTCGAGTCCGATCCGGTAGTTGGTGCCGGGCACCGGGATCGCCTCGTCGAGCACCCGAGCAACGGTCTGCGTACGTCTAAGGGCGGCCCGTTCGTCGGGCGAGGCGGACGGCGGCACCTCCCCGTCGATCCGACCGCCGTTCCCGTCCTCATCTCCGTCCCCGTTCTCGCCGCGATCGTCGTTGCCGAGCGACATAG
>PXRY01000080.1:5865-23671 GCA_003022925.1 Halobacteriales archaeon QS_8_65_32
CGACCGGGGCGAGAGCCGTACCTTCATTACCGGTGCGGCGGTGGAACTCGTATGTATCTCGCGGACGAGGCGTGGCCCGATCTGGAGGCGTACTTCGAGACCGAATCGCTCGCGTTGGTGCCGCTGGGTTCGACCGAACAACACGGGCCCGCGCTGCCGGAGGCGACCGACCACCTCATCGCCGAAGCGTTCGCCCGCGAGGCCGCCGACCGGACAGGGGTTCTGTGTACTCCGACGGTGAACGTCGGCGTCTCCTCGCACCACCGGCAGTTCCACGGAACGATGTGGGTCGACGCGCCGGTCTTTCGCGATTACGTCGAGAGCTTCTCGCGCAACCTCACGTACCACGGGATCGACCGGCTGGTCTACGTCAACGCTCACGGCGGCAACATTTCTCACCTCCGCGAGGTCGGCCGGCGGCTCCACGAGGACGGGACGGCGTATACGATCGAGTGGATGTGGAACGACTCGATCCCCGACTTGGTAGAAGAGCTGTTCGACCAGCCCGGTCCCCACGGCGGCCCGAAGGAGACCTCGGTGATCCAGTTCCTGCGCCCCGAACTGGTCCACGACGACCGTTTAGAAGAGGCCCGAGACGACGGCTTTTCGGACGTCTTCGAGGAGTCGTACCTCAGGAACGGCTCGCGGACCTTTTACGATGCGATCGACAACACCGAAAACGGCGTCCTCGGCGACCAGACCGACGCCTCCGCCGAGAAGGGCGAGCAACTCTTCGAGGCGGCGACCGAACAGCTCGTCGAACTGATCGAGTGGCTCCGAGCGCGCGATGCCGAGGAACTACAGCCCGCATTGCACGTTTGAACGTTCTTATCCGTTTCGCGATCTCGACCCAACCCCGATGATGCCCCGTGCCTCGTGTCCTCTGCCTCGACGATCGGAGCCGGCTCAGAAACCGGTGCGAAGCACGCCGGGTACGGGATCTTCGGCCCGGACGGCGAAGTTACAGACGAACAGGTCGGTGCGTTGGTCCGAAGCAGTCCCGAAGACGACGTCCGAGGGGAACTGGAGCCCGTCTCCGGCGTCGGCGGCGGTGAGCAAATAGCCGCCGGGCAGCACGCGAATGACCGCGTTCTGCCGGTTGGCCGCGACGTACACCAGCGGCCCCCGGGCGGTGATCCCGTCCGCGCCGACGAGGCCCTCGCGTTCGACGTACGTCTTCGCCTCGCCGGCGTCGCCTTCGTCGTCGATCGGAACGTAGACCAATCGACCGAAATCGGTGTTCGCGACGAGCACCCCCTCGCCGAAGAACGCCAGCCCGTTCGCGCCGAAGCTCTCGCCGGCCAAGAGCGAATCGTCGCTCCAGAGCGACGTCGCCGCTTCCGGGTCGTCGGCGTCGAGCGAAACGGCATAGACCGCCCCCGTCGACGACTCGGTGACAAGCAGGCGATCGCGTTCGGCGTCGACGAGGACCTCGTTCGGAAAGCCCGCGATCGCGCCGAGCAGTTCGGGGTCCGATTCGCCCTCGTTCTCGTTCCCGCTCTCCACGTCGGTGTCGGTATCGACCGCACAGACGCCGCTTGGCTGGTCGTTTTGCGGTCGGACCGCGGCGTAGACGGTCTCGTCGTCGACTGAGACACCGCCGACCCCGCCGGGAAGGGTCGCGACCGCCTCGGTATCTCCGATTTCCAGGCCGGTCTCGTCGGTCGACTCTTGGGGAACCTTCCTGATCTCACCGGTCGTGATCCCGACGTAGAGGGTCCCGTCGGCGTCGACCGCCAAATTCTCGGGAAAGCTCGGCGGGTCGAGCGAGAGTAGTTCTTCAGTAGGACCGGTCGATACCGTGATCCCCTCGGCGGCGGCCGCCGTGCCGGGAACGCTCGCGAGCGCCGCGGTCGATCCGACCCTTGCCAGAAACCCCCGTCGTCCGAAGCGTGGCAGACCTATGTCCGATCGTGTGCTACCTAAGCGTATGGCTCCCGGAAGCCGCCGCGTGACGGCCGGACGGTCACGGCTCGACGACGAGTTTACCGAAGGCGTCGCGACGTTGCATGTCGGCGAACGCCCGGTCGGTCTCGTCGAGCGCGTAGGTCCCGTCCACCGGCGGCTCGAAGGCGTCTTCGGTCACCAGATCGATCAACCACTCTAAGTCGTCTTGGGTGCCCATCGTGGAGCCGACGACGTGCTGGTGGGAGAGAAAGAAGGGCGCAACGTCGATCTCCGAAACCCCGCCAGCGGTCCGTCCACAGATTACCATCCGGCCGCCGCGACGCATGAGGTCGAGTCCCATTCGGGTGAACTCCCCGCCCAGGTGATTGATTACGGCGTCGGGTTCGCCGATCCCTTCGACCTCGCCGGCGATCGACCCTGTGTCGCCGGACTCGATCACGCGATCGGCCCCGAGTTCCCGGAGCCGTGTTGCTTTCTCACTCGACGTCGTCGTCCCGATCGAGTGCGCACCGAGAACGCCCACCAACTGGATCGCCGCGACGCCGACCCCACCGGTCGCACCCGGAACGAAGACGAGATCGCCCGCCGTCACCGCCGCGCGTCGGAGCATATGGTAGGCGGTCATGTACGCCGTCGGGAGCGCGGCGGCGGTCGTCGCCGACACCGAGTCGGGAAGCGCCAGGAGGCGATCGGCGGGAACGAGCGCGCGTTCGGCGAGGCCGCCGTGAAAGAGCCCGAAGCGTTCACACAGGTTCTCGGGACCCTCCCGACAGTACCGACAGACTCCACAGGTCTCGTTCGGGCAGAGCAGCACGCGATGGCCGGGCGCGACGCCGTCGTTCCCGTTCGCGGCTCCCGCCGTCGCCACCTCGTTGCTGACCGCGCGGACGGTGCCGGCGACGTCGAGCCCCGAAACGAACGGCAGTTCGTCGTGTTCGACCATTGCCGCATCCCCCTCGACGATCCAGAGGTCGTGGCGGTTGATCGAACACGCCTCGACCTCGACGACCGCTTCGTTCGCCCGCGCTTCGGGGTCGTCCCGCGTCTCGATGTCGACCGATTCCGGACCGTCGAATCCGGTGAAGGCTGCAACGCGCATACCGCCCCCGAGACCGAGCGAGTGGTTAGATTCTTCGAACGGGGTGGCGACCGACCCGCACCGGACAGCATACCATCGGGAGGCTAACGACCGCAGCGCTCTCGGAAAGACCGGATCAGTGTCAGGGTGAGCGCGACCGGAACGCCGAGATGAAGAGGGACACCGCGACGAGAAAGGACGTTCCAGCCGGGTCAGGCGAGCGCTTCGGTCTCGCGTTTCCGGGTGACGTAGCCGGCGATCCGATTGCGGACGGTCTTCGATTCGATGTTGGTGAGCGCGCGAACGCTTCCCTTGTTGTGATCGAAGTCCGTCGAGAACGCACTGGGGTACTCCTCTAAGAGCAATCGGCCGGTCTTTTTGACGTAGGACGGTTTGATTGGCACTACCCGTAGCAGGTCAGCCAGCACATTAAAACCGTTCGTTCCCGATCGTCGGCAGTGATCACTTAAGCAGCTTCAGGAGGACGATCGGCTGGGACCGTTTTCGAAGCCCCCGAACGCTGGACTCGGGGGGCCTCGTCGTGCGCGTTCGCTCCCTCGCCGTGCTCCGTCGCTCACGTGCTTACTTCGTTCGCCTTCGTCCAGCTACAGGAGAGCTCCGCTTCCCAGAGTTAACGGTCGCTTCGCGCCCGTGAACGCCCGGCCCCTTCCAGCCCCACCCGTAGCGGCCTATAGCAACGTTCGCCGCTTGATTGAACACCGCACGCTCGTTTCATCGCGGTCCCGTCCTGCCGAGTCGTATACTCGGGTTCACGAACTCCGGCTACGCTCTCGGGAAGCGAAGCGAGAAACGCGCGCCGGCCATGTCACCGCCGACCGACGGCTCGTCGGTTCGATCCCGGGGACTTCGGCAATCGCGGAAGACACGACAGGCGTAGAGACTCGGGGGCCGGAGAGACGAGCGGTTCCCACGAACAGCTATTGGCGTCACCACCGTCGCCCGACGATCTCGACGAGACGGCGAAAGGCTTCGCGCTCGCGCGAGCCGCCACACCGCTCGATGACGCCTTCGAGATACGAGAGCCGATCGCACAACGCGTCGGTGTCGTAGGCCGCGACGTCGAGCCGCGAGGCCGCGACCGTTGCTTCGATAACCGCGCCGTGCCCGCGGTGTATCGTCGGTACGACGCGGTCTCGAACCACGGACTCCCGCGGGAAAAGCGCCCACTCGACCCACTCGGTGCCGCCGTCCTCGCCAGTGTCTATTTCGGCGACATCGACGCGGACCCAGGCCGCCGCGGCGTCGAGCACTGGAGAACTCTCCTCGCGGATCGAAAGCGCCGCCTCGGTGAACACCACTGGATCGTTCACGAACTGGACGTACCCCGCGCCGCGCTCGCGGAAGTTGCGCCGGGTCCGGGTCCGACCCCACGTACGGGCGGTCGCCGGTCGGTCGGGTCCCGCCCCGTCGTCGGTTCCGGGTCCCTCGTGTGCGTCCCCGGTCGGGGTCCGGTCCGCCTCGGCGGCGGCGTCGCCGTTCCTGGCGGCGTTCTCGTCCCCGTCCCGCCCGGCGTGTAATCCGAGCGCCGCGCAGTTCCAGCGGTCGTTCGGCCCGAGCGTCGTGACGACCGACTCGGTGACCCCACGGAGCGAAACGGGCCAGTCGGCGGTTTCGCCCCGAACGGTATCCGCGTCCCCGTGCTCGCGGCCGGAATCAGTGGCCGAGTCGGGGTCGCGGTCGGCATCGGTCATACCTCGATCCCGCGTTCTAACGCGACGAACAGCCCCGCCGCCGTGATGTCGGCGGTCGTCCCGGGGTTGATCTCCCGCTCGATCAGCTCCGTGGCGAACGCATCCCCGTCCTCGTGATCCGACAGTACCCGATCGGCGCGTTCGGTGACCTCCCGAGCGGTGTCGGCGTCGTGGGTGATCGAAACGAACGAATCGGGCTCGGCGGCCAGCGCTTCGAGGTAGGCTCGCGAGGCGCGCTCGGGGAGCGGGCCGTCGAGGACCGCGAGCCGGTCGGCAAGCGCGAAGCTCCGCTCGAACCCCGAGGTCCACTCGCGGGCAACGCCGTCGCGCTCGGCGCTCGTCGCCATCATGTCCGCCAGCGAGAGTTCCCGCTCGCGAATCGCGTCGGCGGCGTCGGCTCCCCGCCGGACATCGAGTGCGTCCCACCCATTGGGCGGGTCGGCAACAGCGACATCGACGTGCTCGAACGCCCGATAGAAGCAAACGGCATCCGCGACCGTCGTGTCGGCCACGATCCGGCTCACGCCGTCTCGGGAGTTCTCGTCGGCCGCGGCGGCGCGCACGAGCGGGGTGAGCAACAGCACCGCGCCGAACTGGGTGTTACCGCCGCGCTGGGTCGCCATCCCCCTGACCGCACACTCGAACGACTCGCCTACCGACTCGCCCGCTGCCGCCATCGCCAGCCCGCGTCGGGCCCCGACCGCCCCCGCGAGGAAGTGTTCGAAGCGCAGATCGGGGTACTCGCGCGCGCGATCGACGTTGCCCGGCTTCGGCGTGCCCGCGACCTCGCATAACAGGGCGAGTTCGCCGTTTTCGGCGGGCGTTCGCGGCGACGCGTTCGACGATGGGTTCGAAGCCACGTTCGTCGATCCCGTCGATTCGGCCGAGTCGGTTGGACCGGTCATCTCCGGACGTCGACCCCCGGCCCGTTGCTGATCGTCCGCTCGGATTCGCCGCCGGATGCGGGATGTCGACCGTCGTTCTCGCTGGGTCTCTCGTCGAACCAGGCGTCGGTCGCCTCTCGGACCCGCCGAAGCACCGCCGGGCGGTCGCTCGGCCGGCCGACGCTCACCGCGTCCGCGCCGTAGCCGAGGTACTCCGCTGCCGTCTCGCGGTCGCGAACGCCGTTGTTCGCGATCACGAACAGGTTCGACGCTTCGCGGACATCGCGGATCACGTCCTCCGAGTCCATCGCGTCGACGTGGATCGCGCTCGCGCCCGCCGCCTCGATCCAGCCCGCGAGCGCCCCGAGGTCGACCCCTGGGACCTCCGCACGGACCTTCACGCTCACCGTCGCGCCGGTCCCGGCGACGACCTCGACGTTCTCACAGAGCCGGTGGGCGTCTCGTAGCAGGGTTTCGCCGACGCCGGCGGCACACAGTTCAGGCTGGCGACAATGGGCGTTTATTTCGCAGATCGCGTCGTGGGCTGCACAGGTTTCGCCGACCGCACGAAGCGGGGCGCGTTCGGCGCTGCGGACGTTGATCGCGGGTACGAGCGCCGCGTCGTCGAGTTTTCCTAACTCTCGGTCGACGAACGCGAGCGGGTCGGCGGGCAGGAACTCCTCGCGGTCGCGTTCGGTGGCTATCCGGCGGGCCGCTGCGCGAGTCCCCTCACAGAGGGCGATCCCCCCTAAAAAGGCGGCTCCGATGTGCTCGTCGACGCGCTTGGCCCACGCGGCGTTCGACTCGCCGCTCAGGCTCGCGAGCGCCACGCGCGGTTCGAACATGGTCCGAAAACGGTGTCGAGCGGTAAATCTCCCTCGCCATCGCCGCCTTCGTCTCCGAACTGGGACACGAAGAAGGGAAAACCGCTGCCGGGGTCGGGCCCGATACCGGGAGTACGGCTGGCGTCGAAGCGAGGTCCGACGGCCGACCGAGGGGTGATCGGGGACGAACCGATACAATGAGGTAGGCGCTATGTAAAGTCCCGGCAAATGTTCGAGAAAGTCCTGGTCGCGAATCGGGGGGAGATCGCGGTCCGGGTGATGCGCGCGTGTGCGGAACTCGGTGTCGGGACGGTCGCCGTCTACTCCGAGGCCGATCGGGACGCCGGCCACGTCCGCTACGCCGATGAGGCGTATAACATCGGGCCGGCCCGCGCCGCCGAATCCTATCTCGACGGCGAGGCGATCGTCGCGGCCGGCGAGAAGGCGGACGCCGACGCGATCCACCCGGGATACGGCTTCCTCGCGGAGAACGCCGACTTCGCCGCCCGCGTCGAGAACAGCGACATGACCTGGATCGGCCCTTCCAGCGAGTCGATGCGTCTGTTGGGCGAGAAGACGAGCGCCCGGCAGGAGATGAGCGATGCCGGCGTTCCCGTCGTGCCGGGCACTGAAGAGCCGATCGACGACGCCGAGGAGATCGAAGCCTTCGCCGACGAATACGGCTACCCGATCGCCATCAAGGCCGAGGGCGGCGGCGGCGGCCGCGGCATGAAGATCGTTCGGGACGCCGAGGAAGCTGAAGGCCAACTCGAAAGCGCGAAACGCGAGGGCGAGGCGTACTTCGACAACTCGTCGGTCTACCTGGAAAAATACCTCGAAGCGCCGCGTCACGTCGAGGTGCAGGTGATCGCCGACTCGAAGGGCGAGGTCCGCCACTTGGGCGAACGGGACTGTTCGCTCCAGCGCCGCCACCAGAAGGTCATCGAGGAGGCCCCGAGCCCGGCACTTTCCGAGGAGTTGCGCGAGGAAATCCGCGCGGCCGCCCGGGAAGGCGTCGACGCCGCCGACTACACCAACGCCGGCACCGTCGAGTTCCTCGTCGAGGACGACGACTTCTATTTTCTCGAAGTCAATACCCGGATTCAGGTCGAACACACCGTCAGCGAGGCGCTCACCGGGATCGATCTCGTGGCCGAACAGCTACGGGTCGCCGCCGGCGAGGACGTGAGTTTCGATCAAGAAGAGATTTCGCTCGACGGCCACGCGATGGAGTTCCGGATCAACGCCGAGAACGCCGCGTCCGATTTCGCGCCAGCAACCGGGACGCTCGGGACCTACGATCCACCCGGCGGGATCGGTGTCAGGGTCGACGACGCGTTGCGTCAAGGGGACGCGATCGGCGGGGAGTACGACTCGCTGATCGCGAAGCTGATCGTACGGGGTCGGGATCGCAATGAGTGTATTGCCCGCAGCCGCCGGGCGCTCGCCGAGTACGGGATCGAGGGTCTGGTGACGATCGTTCCCTTCCACCGGTTGATGCTTACCGACGAGGCGTTCGTGAGCGGTGAGCACACGACGAACTACCTGGATGAGGAACTCGACCCCGAACGGATCGAGGACGCCCAGGAGCAGTGGGGACCGGCAACGCCGAGCGCGAACGACGAGAGAGAGGGGACCGAAACCGTCGAGCGGGAATTCGTCGTCGAGGTGAACGGGAAACGCTTCGAGGTGAACCTGGAGGATCGGAGCCCGCGGGCCGCCGCGGTCGGCGGATCGGGCGGTGGGGGTTCCGGCAGACAGTCGGGCGGGCGGTCGCGCTCCGGTCGCGGCGAGAGCGGTAGCGGTGGCGGCGGTGGTGGCGATCGAAGCGGCGGCGACGGCGGCGGGGGTAGTGGAGGCGACGGCGGCGACGGTAGCCCGGCGGCGAGCGCGGAGGGCGAGCAGGTCTCCGCGGACATGCAGGGGACGATCCTCTCCGTCGAGGTCGAAGCGGGCGAGGAGGTCGCCTCCGGCGACGTGCTTTGCGTGCTCGAGGCGATGAAGATGGAAAACAACGTGATCGCCTCGTTCGGGGGCACTGTTAGCGAGGTGGTCGTCGGTGAGGGCGAGAGCGTGAACATGGGCGACGTGCTCGTCATCATCGAGTGAGTCGGGACGCCGTCGGTCGATGCGGAGCCGAACCCTCAAGACTCCACGTCACCCCATAGCGTACATGAACGACGGAGCGACCGTCTCGGCAACGGTCAGAGGGGCCAGAAAGCGCGACGCCGGTCGCGGGGTTGCCCGCCTCCCCGATGCCGTTCGGCGGGAGTTGGGCGTGTTGAGCGGCGATACGGTCGTCGTCGAGGGCCCGGACGGCCGGGAGACGGTTGTGAAGGTCTGGCCGGCCAGCGACATCGAGCCCGATTCGGTGCGGATCGACGCCGACACGCGGACGAACGCCGCAGCGACCATCGGCGACCGGGTACTCGTCAAACCCGTCTCGGTCGCGGACGCCCGCGCGGTGACGGTCGAGATGTCGATCCCGCGAACGATCGACGGCCTCGACCGGGCGGTCAAGCGCGCGCTCGCCAACAGACCCGTGAGAGCCGGTGAACAGGTCCGGATCGAACGGTTCGGGATCGGAGCCGTGCGGATAACGAGTACGGACCCGGCCGGAACGGTGAACGTCACCGACCGGACGAACGTGACCGTCACCGGAACCGGGAGCCAGGGCGCGGGCGGATCGACCGCCGAGGACAGCGGGGACGGCGGGGACACAACCGACTCGACGGCCCGCGGAGGCGGAAGCGGGAGCGGGGGGGAGGCCGAGGCTGAACGCGGGTCGACAGCCGGTAGCGGCGCGGAGGCGGACCCCGGCCGGTCGGACGGTACGTCCACGCCGTCGTCAGCGTCGGGTGGGACGGACGAGGACGATGCGGGCGCGAACCAGGGCCTGGTTACCTACGAGGACATCGGCGGACTCGACGAGGAGTTAGAACAGGTCAGGGAGACGATCGAACTCCCCCTCGCCGAACCCGAGCGCTTCCAGGAATTAGGGATCGACCCGCCGAAAGGCGTTCTCCTCTACGGGCCGCCAGGCACCGGCAAGACGCTCATCGCCCGTGCGGTTGCGAACGAGGTCGACGCCTTCTTCACGACGATCTCGGGGCCCGAGATCATGTCGAAGTACAAGGGCGAGTCCGAAGAACGCCTCAGAGAGGGATTCGAGAACGCGCGCGAGAACGCCCCGGCGATCGTCTTCATCGACGAGATCGACTCGATCGCCGGCGCTCGCGACGAGGACGCAGACGCCGAAAACCGCGTCGTCGCCCAGCTGCTGACGCTCATGGACGGTCTCGACCCGCGCGGGGAGTTAGTCGTGATTGGTGCGACCAACAGGGTCGATACGGTCGACCCGGCGCTCCGCCGCGGGGGCCGATTCGACCGCGAGGTCGAGATCGGCGTTCCCGGCGTCGCGGGCCGCCGGGAGATCCTGGACGTACACACCCGCCGGATGCCGCTTGCCGACGAGGTCGACCTCGACCGGCTCGCCGAACGCACTCACGGGTTCGTCGGTGCGGACCTCAAAGTACTCTCGACCGAGGCGGCGATGGCGGCGCTCCGGCGGCGCGACGACGACCCCGAGGTCGGTAGTGACGATTTCGAGGCGGCGATGGCGGCGGTCGATCCCTCCGCGATGCGCGAGTACGTCGCAGAGACCCCCGATACGACCTTTGCGGACGTCGGCGGCTTAGACGAGCCCAAACAGGCGCTCACCGAAGCCGTCGAGTGGCCCCTCGAATACGCGCCATTGTTCGAAGCGACGGCGACCGAGCCGCCCTCCGGCGTCCTACTGTATGGCCCGCCGGGCACCGGCAAGACCCTGCTCGCCCGCGCGCTCGCCGGCGAGAGCGAGGTGAATTTCATCCACGTTGCCGGCCCCGAACTGCTCGATCGCTACGTCGGCGAATCCGAAAAGAGCGTCAGGGAGGTGTTCGACCGGGCCCGGCAGGCCGCCCCGTCGATCCTGTTTTTCGACGAGATCGACGCGATCGCGCGCGAGCGCGGCGGGATGGGCGATTCGGGGGTGAGCGAACGCGTCGTCTCCCAGCTACTGACCGAACTGGATGGACTGACCGAAAACCCCAATCTGGTGGTGCTCGCCGCGACGAACCGGCGCGACGCCCTCGATCCCGCCCTGCTCCGGCCGGGTCGCTTCGAATCACACGTCGAAGTGCCCGATCCCGACGAGGCCGCCAGGCGGGCGATCTTAGGGGTCCACACGCGCGGGAAGCCCCTCGCCGAGAACGTCGATCTCGACGACCTCGCCGCTGAAACTGAAGGATACTCCGGCGCGGGCTTAGAAGCGCTCGTCCGGGCGGCGTCGATGCGCGCGATCCGGGAGTTCGCCGCCGACATCGGCCCCGAGGAGGCCGCAGCGAACGCGTCCGGGATCGTCGTCGGGGCCGATCACTTCGCGGCGGCCCGCGAGACGGTCGACCGGATGAACGAGTAACCGGCCGGCCGACCGAACGACGCCGTAGGCGCGCTCGAACCACACGGGGGGAAGCCGCCACTCGCTCGGGGTTCGAACGGCTCACCGACTCGTTCGGGGACCCACCGGATCGGGTTCGTTCCGAGTGGCCAACGCTTTTGAGTCGGGCCGCCGAACGCCGGCGCATGAGCGACGATCAGGAGTCAGGCGAGGAGCCATCAGGCGAGGACGGCGAGCCCGATCCCGACGCCGAGCCCCATCGCGAGAGCGAGACCGAAAGCGCATCCGAAACCGACGAGAGCGCAGCCGGCGACGACGAGACGAGCTTCCGCGAGCGCGTCGAGGAGATCCGCGAGCAGCGCGCCGAAGCCGAGGAAGGCGAGGGCGGCGAAGGGGAAGGAGAGGGCGACCGCGAAGAACGCCTCCAGGAGATGATGGGCGGTGGCGGCGGCCCCGGCGGTGGCGGCCCCGGTGGCGGCGGCATGGGCGGCAATCCCTTCGCACAGATGATGGGCGGCATGATGGGCGGCGGTGGCCCCGGCGGCGGCATGGGTGGGCCCGGCGGCCCCGGCGGACCGCCCGGCGCGCCGGGTGGCCCCGGTGACCGCAGTGAGGAAGGCGGCAACGAGGAGGTCGTCCGGGAGATCGGCAAGCTCCGCGACGAGGTCCACGATGTCCGCCGTACCTTAGAACGCATCGCCGACGCGCTCGAAGAATAGCCCGAACTGGGTCGAAGAGTAGAACAGTAGGCCGGACTGAGTCGAACGGACCGATCAGTCGTCGTAGACGCCTTGTTTTTCGAGCCGAGCGCGCTCGCGGACGACGCTCGGCGTGCGACAGGTCCCCCGAGCGCCGGTGACCTGTGGCACCGTACAGTTATTACAGTTCTCGCAGAGCACGCGCCGACCGTTTCGGTTTTCGGGACTCTCGGCCTCAATTCCACCGGCTTCGATTCCCCCAGTCCCAGCACCGGCCCTCTTCCCGTCCGGTCGGTCATCCGTCTCGCCGGTTTCGCCGGCTTCCCTGGTTGCTTGCCCGTCGGTGTCGCCATCGAGCAACCGGGCTCCGAGGCGCGGCTCGGCGTAAAATGGCCGGCCGAGACCTACGAGATCGGCCGCCGGTCCCCGTTCGGCCGCTGGTTCCCGTTCGTTCGCTTCCGTACCCGCGACCGTCGTATCGCCGAGCAGCGCGTCGATTCCCTCTCGGGACCTTATCCCGCCCTCACACCAGACCGGTATCGACACTTGCTCGCGCACGCGGCGGCAGAACTCGGCGTTCCAGGCGGCTCGTTCCTCGACCTGCCAGGCCTGGAGCCGGTTCGCGGCGGCGACGAGCCGTGCCCGGAGTCGACCGCCGAACGCCGCCTCGTAGCCCGCCCGGAGGTCGCTCGCCGCCCACGCCCGCTCGGGGTACTTCCCGCGCACGAGGTTCATATCCCAAAAGGGCGAGCCCGTCACCGGGACGAGCCCGTCGTAGCCGATCCGCTCCAGCCGCCGGGCGATTTCGACGCCGTCGGGAAGCGTGAGCCGCGGGCGGACGAACGGCGGCGCTTCGGTTTCCGCGGGCACCTTCGCGACGAGGGGCACCGATCCGGCGAACTCGCGAACCGCGTCGTGGACGGCTTCGAGGAACCGCGTTCCGTCGCCGAACTCGTCGGTCCGGCGGTTGTAGTACGGCGAGAGGAACTGCTGGACGATGCCCATGTTCGCCCCGGCAACGTGGATCCCGTCGTACCCTGCCCTGACCGCATAGCCCGCACACCGGCCGAAGTCCGCCGCGAGGTCGTAGACGTCCGCCGTCGAGAGCACGTGAGTATCGAAATCGAGAAAGCCCGCCCGATCGAGCGCGCGTAGGAGCGGGGGCGGGCGGGAGACAGCCAACTGCCGGCGGTCGGGGTTTCGCTTGCGGTGGGCGGCGTGCCAGACTTCGAGGCTTCGCAGTCCGCCGTGTTCCAACTGGCAGAACACCCGCCCGCCGTGATCGTGGATCGCCTCGGGGACGGCTTCGAGCCCGGAAACGAACTCGGGGTCCGCCATGCGGGTCATCCCCGGCGCGGCACAACCACCCTCGGAACGAACGATCGCCGCGCCTTGAACTACGAGGCCAACCCCGGATGCGGCGGCGGGTTCGAGTTCCCGGACGAGTCGGTCGGCGGTGTCGGGATTCGTTCCCGCGCATTCGAGCAGCGGCGCTCGGTAGAGACGGTTCGGGACGTCGAGACCGCCGACCGAAACCGGGTCTTCGAGGCTCGCCATTAGGCAGGGTTCGTCCTCGGGGATGCTAAGGGTCCCGGCGACCGCGGCGTGCCGGGGACGGCACGCTTTTGTCTCCCGCCGGCGGGTTTTACGGTGATGGACGCGTCTCCACCTCCGTTTTCGTTTTCGCGGTCGGCGTCGGACACGAATCCGGGTCCGGCTTCGGACTCCGAGATGGACGCTCCCACCGACACCGCTGACACCGATGCGACCGATGCCGATACTGGCGCTATCGACGCCGACGCTGCCGACGCCGGCACCGATCCGTTCCTCGACGGGGCGGGGTTTTTCCCCGGCCTTCCGTCGGGCTACGGCGATCTCACCGGCCGGTCGGCGGTCGTCGTCGGCGGCGCGATGGCGGGGCTCGCGGCGGCACACGCCCTCTCGCGGGCGGGCTACGGCGTAACGCTCTACGAGCGTCAGTCCTACGCCGACAAACGGGTGAACTGTGGCGAGGCGATCACCGACGCCTCGCTGCTCCCGCTCGCGAAAACCCCCGACAATGGCTTTCCGTGTGCGACGACCGCTTTCGAGGTCCAGGTCCGTGACGGAAACGAGACCGAGAGCGCCTTGTTCCCCGCCGCATGGGGGTATGTCGCCGATCGGAACGTCGTCGAACGGCGCTGGGCTGCACACCTGGCCGCCGAGGGAGTCGCAGTCCGTGAAGGGAGTTCCGTCTCCCGTGGGGAGTTCGGCGAGCTGACGGACGCGTACGACCTCGTCGTGGACGCGACGGGCCAGCCCTCGCTTGCGAGCCGTTTCGAGAACTCGACGGAGGAGTACGTCGGCGCGATGACCGCGATCAACGCCGACGTTACCGGCGATTTCTCGGGCTTGCATCCCCGCGCGCTCATCGTCTTCGAGGAGTACCTGGGATACGCCTGGTGTTTCCCGAAGACCGAATCGAGAGCGAACGTCGGGATCGGCTGGGCCCAAGAAGCCCTGCCCGACGATTTCACCGCCGCGTTCGCGGCGGCCTGCGAGCGAAACGGGTGGCCGACGCCCGACCCGGGAACGGCGAACGTCGCGGTGATTCCACGAGGACCGAGCCTCGATCCGCGCCGGACCTACGACCGGCAGGGTGTGGTCCGCGTCGGCGACGCAGCGGGCATCGCGAATCGCTTTACCGGCAAGGGCATCTCCCAGGCGATCCACTCGTCGTACCTGATGGCCGCCCTCGCCGCCCACGACCGCCTTCCGGAGTACCCCCGGCGGCTGCACGGGACGATGCGCCCGGAGTACTTCCTCTCCTATGTCGTCCGGGGAACGCTCGAAGACAACCGGCTCGACCTGCTGCGAGGGGTTCTGCGCGCGGTCGACGGCATCGACGTCGAGAGCGTCGACCGCGAGCCCCGGAAGGCCCTCGCGCGACTCGCGCGCCGACCCGTGCTCTGTGCCCGGTTGGCGAGGTCGCCGGCCATCCGACGGCGGGCTGTCCGGGCGCTGCGGGACGATTGGGAGTACGCCGCGCTCGAACCGGGTAGTGGAACCGAACCCGAGACCGGAACCGAAGTCGAGACCGGACCGGAAACCGATCGCGAGACAGCGAGCGGGCCGACCCGTTCGCTCGGCCGGCGGCTTTCGGCGCTCCGACCTGGCAAGTAAGCGAAGCGGCGTCGGCCGCCGGTAGGTGAGGCGTCGTCGACTGCCGACCGGTGGGAAGTCGAAAGGTGTACCCGAAGCCCGGCCGTACGACGTGGCATCCACCCGCGAACGGACCCTCCACCATGCAACGGAATCGACACGTCGAACCGGCGGCGAACGGCGGTGACGGGTAGTGACGAGTTCGGGACGAACGCCACGGACGGCTCTCGCCCGGCGTCTCCTCGTCGTCGCGGTCGCCGCGAGCGTTAGCGTCGTCGCGATCGGACCGGTGCTTACCGGCCCTGCGCTCGGAGTCGACACCGGCCCGACGCCTGCGTCGCAATCGGAAGCAGTTCCCGAACCGTTCGCACAGGCCGACAACGAGACTCGTAGCATCACCATTACGGCACCCGGCGAGGAGGTCGATTACACGCTCACCGCGCCCGGTCTCTCGCCGACCGACAACCTCGAAACCGCGGCCAACCAGGACGATCCCGACACAGTGCAGGAAGTCATCGACGGCGACACCGCCACCGGGATCATCGGCAACGACGCGTCCGACACCTACCGCTTCGCCGGGTCGGTCGAAGAGGTGCAACTACGATCGGAAGGCATCGAGAAGATCGAGGTGACGATCGACGGCGAAGCAGTCGACTCGGAGACGCTTACCGGCGAAGACACTGAGACACCGACCCCGTCCCCGACGACGACGGCTACACCGACGCCAACGGAGACGGAAACGCCGACCGCAACTGACACCGCGACGCCGACGGATACGCCAACGGCGACCACGACGACGGCAACGGCAACGAACACACCGACAGCGACGGACACACCGACGGCAACGGCCACCGAGTCGGCGACGGGTACGTCGACTGCGACGACGAGTACGGCGACCACGGGAGCAGTAGAGACGGCTACAGAGCCGGCGACGACTACGCCCGCGAGCGCCGTCAGTGCTACCGACACCGGCACCACCGCGACGACCGCTACGCCCGACTCGACGGGGGCGACGCCGAACTCGACGACGGCCGTTTCGACGGCGACCACCGGGGCCGGGCCGGACGGACAGTCGGGTCAAAGCGGGTTCGGCATCGTCATGTTCGTGCTGATCGGCGTCGTCTCCGGGTTGATACTCGCCGGCGCGCTCGTCTACGTCGTCGGGCGTCAATAACGAAAGCGGTCCTGACCGAACGTCGAACCCCCTCGCGCATGAAAAGGAAAGCGGACGTATCTCAGTTTTCGGCGCTCAGCGGTCGCCGTTTACTGACCGCTGTGCTGGTAGGGTCCGCGGGCGACCTGTGAGCGGATCGTATCGAGCGACGATCGGCTTACCCCCTCGGCGAAGCGGCCGACGATCGCGCCGACCTCCGCGCGCCCGACCTTGATACCGCCATCGCGGATCACGTCGATCGGCCGCTTGGTGAGTTCCCGCAGCGTCCCGACCGCGAGCAGGTAGGGGATCGACCACGCGGCGAGCGTGTTGCCCCTGACTTCCGGCAGGGCTTCCAAGTAGTTCTGGGTGTCGTCGAGGTAGCCTTCGGCGTGACGGGCGACCCGGCGGACGACTCGCGCGACCGCGGGGGCGTTCCGGGGATCGGTTATCGCGTCCTGCTCGACGCCGGCCTCGCGCAGCCAGGTCGCCGGCAGGTAGACGTTGTTCTCCTCCTCGTAGTCCGCCGCGACGTCTTTTGCGACGTTTACGAGTTGGAGCAACATTGCAAACGAGCGGGCGTTCGCCCGCAGCGTCCGCGCGCGTGCGGGCCTGGCTTCGGTCGCTAAGAGGTTCGTGATGAGCGTGCCGACCGTCCCTGCGGCGTACCAGCAGTACTCCTCTAACTCCTCGATCGTCTCGATCCGGAGGCCGCCGGCCTCGGCGTAGCGATCGACGAAGCGGGCCATACCACTCACCAGTTCGTCCACGGGCGGGCGGATCGCTTCCTTTGCCTCGGGATCCAAGCCCTCGAAGGTCGCAACCACCCGGGGCGCGGCGGCGACGACCGCCCAGTCGGCGTTACGCTCGCTCGGTTCGGGGAGCCAAGGATCGACTCCCGTTCTGAACTCCTCGATCGAGGGTTCCGAATCGGGATCGAGGGCATCGCCGTAGGACTCGAGCAGGCGGACCTGTTCGGCCGGCGGGATGTGGCCGGCGTCTTCTACCGTATCGGGGATGCGACAGAGCAGGTAGCCAACGCAGATCCAGGAGGCCATTGGCTCTTCAAGGCAGTCGATCGTGATCGCGAAGGTCCGCGAGACGCCCTGGACCGCCTCGCGACACCACGCTAAATTCCCCTCCCGTCGTGGATCCGGACCTGGGTCGGTCATTCTCTTGGCCTGCTTTCGTCGCCCCCGCGGCAAAAGGTTCCCGGTCGCTTCGAGTCTCAGTGGCCCGTTTCGACCCCCAAGTCGCCTACACGTACGATTATCCGGGTACGACGAGCGAGCGGCTACGCTCGCCGGACCGGAGAGCGGTCGGCGAGGACTTCGACCGGGCAAAGCGACTCGTCGAGACCGATTCCACAGAGTGATGATGGCCGGCCAGCGCCGGATCGCACGAAGCGGTTCGCCCGATCGCTCGTCGGTTCCACGCGTTCACACACGGCAACCCCCGGGTATCGACGGACGGACTCAAACGGGACGAAAAGAGCTAAGCGGCGCGGTTCGCTGCCGTACGACGCCACGTCCTCGCAGACATCGTTCGAGTAGCCGAGCGGACGTGGCCGGAGGTCGAGGCAGCCCTCGATAACGGGACGCGAACGGTTGTCGTTGCCGTCGGGTCGGTCGAGCAACACGGCCCGCATCTTCCCTTGGTGATAGACACGCTCGCCGGCAACGAACTCTCGGAACGTATCGCCGCTGAACTCGGTGACGCACTGGCCGCGCCCACGATCCGACCAGGGTGTTCGGGCCACCACATGGACTTCCCCGGAACGATCACGATCCCCGCAGCGACGCTCATGGACTTGATTCGATCGTACTGCGAATCGCTTTCGAGACATGGGTTCGAGTACGTCGTTCTCGTTCCGACTCACGGCGGGAACTTCGCACCGGTCAACACCGTTGCACCCGAGATTGCTCGCAAGGTCGATGCGAACGTGATCGCGCTCGCGGACCTCGGGGACC
>PXRY01000081.1 GCA_003022925.1 Halobacteriales archaeon QS_8_65_32
AGCGGCGACGCACTCGCGATTCGCTCAGGACGGTTCGATGTCGACTGACAAGATCGATCCGTCGTTGGGGAGGCGAACGCGTAGCATGTCGACATCGCCGGTATATTCCCAGGCGTCGGCCGCCCTTCCGCCGAGACGCCCTTTCGCCTCGCTATTGGAGTAAACTTCCTCGGTTTCAATGCTGTCGGTCGGGTCGATCGAGCCGCTTACCCGAAAGTAGTAAACGAGCGTGTTGGTGCTTCGATCTCCGCGAGCGAACTCGATCCGCCCTGCCGACCGATCGACGGTAACCGAGGCGATCGACTCGTCCCCCGGGAGGTTCGCATCGAGCGCCGCGAGAGCACCCGAGTAGTGGTAGATGTCGCTCGCGCCGACTGACCGCCCCGACGCCCGCCCGCCCGAGACGGAGTCACCCGGCTCGGCAGTCGATCGGGTGCCGGCGATCTCGCCGGTCGTCTCGAAGCTGTAGCGGAGGTTATCGTCCCCGCTGCCGCCGGCGAAGTCGATCGACTTGGGGAGATTGCGACCCAGGGCGGCTTCCTTCGCGCTCGTCGGGACGTCTGGCGGCCGCTCGACGGTCGGGTCGCTGCCGACGTTTTCGGCTCTGACGTTCCCCGTGTACTTCCCCGCGGCACCGTCTTCGGCGGCGACTTCCGAGTCGATCACGCGCGCGAGGCTCACCGAGTTGTCGTCGCCCTCCCAGACACAGTAGCTCGCATCGGGATCCGCGAGCAGGAGGTCACAGTTCTCGATCCGGACCGACCCGCCCTCTTTCACCCAGATCCCGCGGGCGTTCTTCTGGCCCCCAGCGTTAGCCGGCACGTCCCCGTCGACGACGACGACCGAGTCGCGGACGACCGACCGATCGGTGCCGAGGCGAAAGCCCGCGATATTGTTGTTGCGCGCGAACGAGCGCTCGATCGTGACGAGCCCGCCGCGACCGCCGCGTTCCGATCGGCCCGTGGCGCTCCCATAGGAGCCGTTGTCGGGCCAGTACTGGACGTTCAGCTCCCGTATCCGGAGGGTGCCCTCGTGGGTCGTTGGAACGAACACGGCCCCGTGGTCGCCGGGGATCGCGCCGTCACCCAAATAGACGTTCTCGAAGACGCCGGTCGCTCCATCGTTGACCTGGAGCCGGAAGGCAGCACCGTTGGCGCTCGAAAGCTCGCCCCTGATGCCGACGTTTCGCACCGTCCAGTTGCTGCCGTAGGCGTCGATCTGGACGTCCGCGTCGTCCGCGGTAGCGTCGATGAAGACGTTCTCGAAGCTCTCGTCGCTCGTAATGTTCGGCCGGTAGGTCTCGCCGGCGTCGACCGTATAGGTGGTATAGTGGCTGCTCGCCGCCGCCGTTTCGGTCCCGGCCTCGATTCCGAGGCCGATCCCGGCTGTTGTGCCGGTGCCGATCGCACCGAGCGTGCCGAACGATCGCAACAGGTCACGCCGGTCGATCCGTCCGCCTCGATCGCTTGGGGACGATCCGCGCTCGGTCGCTCGATCCGTGCCGGTCGATCCGTCTGTCGGATCCATGAGCGCGCTTCGTTTAATGATTTATTAACCTTCGGTTTCGTCGCGTGGACACGGCGGTCGCCGGGCACGCTCGTGAACGGAACACGCCGGCGACGCCGTTCGCCGCGCGATTTTCTGCATGACTATCGGAGTCGAAACGATAGTACGAACGGCAGTCGGACCGCGTCCCAGGTGGCCGGTTCGGGGTACATATCGGCCGTTACGAGCGGTTTACGGGCGAAACAACGGTCGCGTACGCGACAGGTTTCCCCTACGGTTTTATAGGTGGGGGATAGACTCCCGGAGCGTATGCCGGAATGCCAGAACTGTGGTGCGTTCGTGACGGCCGCGTACGCGAGGGTCTTTACGCCGAGTGGGATGGAAAACCCCCGGGTCTGTCCGCAATGTGAGGACAAGATCCGCGACGGGGCGAAGATACGGAAAGCACGGTCGACGCGACGGGGATAGACTCCTTTTGGGCCCGAGTGGATCCGTTCGGTGGGGACCCGGGCTCAATTCCGACGCCGACCCCGACTCGGAACCGGGGGATCGACCCGGAGGTCGGCGTTCGAGTTCGCCTCCAGAATCGGGGTTCAGGTTAGGGTCGGGTTCGCCGGTTCAGTCGCGCGCCGTTTCGACGAGGTCGCGAGCACTCCGCAGCAGGCTTTCGGCGCGGTCCGCGGAGCGGGCTTCTGCGGTAAGGCGGATCAGCGGCTGGGTCCCGCTCGCGCGCACGAGGAACCATCCTTCCTCGGTGTCGACTCTAGCACCGTCGAGCGTCGTCACCTCGCCTTCTTCGCCGGCGCGCTCGCGGACCCGACCCATCACGGCTCCCTTGTTTCCGACCTCGACGTTCGCCCGCTCGATGGGATAGGCCGGCACCTCGTTCACTCGGTCGGCGAGGGAACGATCGGCACACAGCGCGGCGAGCCGACAGGCCGCGAGCGGGCCGTCGGGACAGAGCGTCTGGGCCGGCCAGATCCACGCCCCGCTCGGCTCACCGCCAAAAGTTACATTGCCGCCGACGGCGTCGGCAACGTAGACGTCCCCGACCGGCGTGTAGGTGACGTCGATCCCTCGCTCCCGGAGGTAGTCCTCGACCACGAGGCTCGTATCGACCGGACAAGCGACCTGCTCGCCCGCCGCCGCGGTGTCGGCGGCGAACAGGGCGAGCAAGGCGTCCTTCGGGACGAACTCTCCATTACCGTCGACCGCGACCAGGCGGTCGGCGTCCCCATCATGGGCGAGCCCGAGTGCGGCGTCGGTGCCGGCGACGAACGCACGCAGCGACTCCAGGGTCCGTTCGTTCGGTTCGGACGGGCGGGCCGGAAAGCCGCCATCGGGCTGGGCATTGAGCGTCTCGACGACACATCCCAGTCCCGAGAGCGCCTCGATCGTGACGCTGCCGGCCCCGTTACCTAAGTCGAGCGCTACCGCGAGCGGATCGCCGTCGGGATCGGTTATCGGACCGGTTCCGCCGCCGTTCGCGTTTCCGTTGTCGTTCTCGGTTTCGCTGCTGCTCCCGGTTTCGTCGTTCCCGACGTCGGTCGCCGCGACGAGCGCGTCGACATGTCGGTCGGTGGCGTTCTCGCGGGTCCGCGTACCTACCTCGTCCCAGGCGGCGAGTTCGACGTCGGCCTCGCGAACCCGACCGGCGACCTCCTCCCGACGCGCTTCGTCGAACGCCTGGCCGCTTTCCTGCCAGAGCTTGATCCCGTTGTCCTCGGGCGGGTTGTGGCTCGCGGTGACCGACACCCCGGTGTCGGCGTCGTACCACGCGACCGCCCGCGCGACCGTCGGCGTGGCCGCGAGTTCCAGGTCGACGACGTCGGTCCCCGACTCGCACAGACCGGCGGCCAGCGCATCCATGAGGAAGCGACCGCTCTCGCGCGGGTCGCGTCCGACGACCACTCGCTGAGAATCGACGCCGAGCGCCCGTCCGACCGACAGCGCGAGTTCCCCAGTAACCTGCTGGCCGACCGGTCCGCGAATCCCGCTCGTTCCGAACATGGTGGGGAGAGGGAACGACTTCGTATAGTTACTCCGTCCCGAGCGCGATCTCGGCGGGCGGGTCGTCGTTCTCGACCAACCGCCAGTACCGCTCGGCGACGATATCAGCCGAGATCGCCCCGGACCACTCGCTCTCGGGCGGCGAGACGGCACGGGAGATTACAACGTACGTCGCGTCGAAGGGCTCCTCGCTGAGTGCCCGTGTCACACCCCTCGTGGCTGCCGCGGCGCTGGCCCACTCGACTCGTCGGGGATCGGGGTCAGCAGCGTAGTTCGTCCCGCTCACGAGAACGGTGCCCTCCACGTCACGGAGGTCGGGGAGACACGCACGAACGCAGTTGACCAACCCGCCAGCGCGCGCCGCCCAGGTCTCCCGGAGCGAGCCGATCGTCGTGTCGTCGATCGGACCGCCGCCGGGAGCACTCGCGTTGTGGACGAGGACCTCTACGGGACTGAACGCCTCCCGCACCCGGTCGATCCCGTTGCTCACCTCACTGGGGTCGGTGACGTCCGCTTCGACCGCGAGCGCTCGGTCGCCCAGTTCGTCGGCCAGTGCTCCAGTGACTCGATCGCTTCGGGCGAGCATCCCCACCTGACAGCCCTCTGTGGCTAACTTCCGGACTAACACCTCGCCGAGGCGTGAGCCAACACCCGCGATCACCGCAGTTCGCCTCATGCAGTCCCGTCTCCGGCGTGAGTTCTGCAGTCGAGTTCATGCGTCCACGCACCTCGGTCCTGTTCAACGAGATGCCAGTACGTCTCGGCGATCGCGTCGGGGTCCATCCACTCCTCGTCAGGAATTTCAGAGAACTCCTCGCGGAGATCGGAGCGGTAGATCGCGCCATCGGGGGTCACGTGAGTCACGTAGATCCCCTCGGGGCCGAGTTCACGCGCCATCAACTGTACCATGCCGCGAACGGCAAAGCGTGCGGTGACGCGAGCGATCGAACCGGCACTGCCACGAACCGCTTCGGGCGTCCCGGTGAACAGGACCGTCCCACCGTCCCCGTCGAGCATATCGGCCGCCGCTTTCTGCGAACACAGGAGCGGGCCGCGGGGATTGACGCTCAGTACGTCGTCGGACGACTCGAGCGAAACGTCGAGCAGGCCGCCTTCGGAGGGGTCCGCGTAGACGTCGTGCACTAGCACGTCGATCGGACCGTACTCCTCGCGCACGCGCTCGAATCCTGCCTTCACCTGACCGCGCTCAGCTATATCGGTCGGCACGGCGAGTACGTCACCCGATCCGGCATTTATACTCGCTTCGAGAGTTTCGAGTCGATCGGTTGAACGAGCGAACAACCCGACCTCACAACCCTCTGTAACGAACGTTCGAGCCAGCGACTCGCCGAGTCCGGGGCCGACGCCCACGATCACTGCGGTTCGTGCCATGACCGATACGTGCCCGCTCGCCCCAAAGCCGTTCGCTGAAACGTACTTTTGTAATGTTGACGATGTTCTCGTCGTCGGTGATCATGAACGGACGGATACCGCCTGTTGTCGCCGAAGTCGGCGAACGATCCGGAGACGGGTATCGCGGCGATAGACGCGACGCTGTCCGGCATCACTCCGATATAAAAGAGGGTCTGAACGGCGACGCCCGATCTACAGGTCGCGCGGCTGGACCGTCTTCCGGTCGTTTTCCTCGGCTCGGCGGGCGGCGTTTTCGAGCAACTGATCTACTTCGTCGTCGAGCGCGTCGTAGAAGTCGGACGAGACGTTCATCGAGTCGAGCTGGTCCTTCACGGCGGCTTTGACGATCAAGTTTGCCATACAGGTCGTCCGTTGACCGGGCCCCTTATAATAGTTGCCATAATCGTCCGCTAACGGGCCCCTCTCGCTAGATTGCAGGGGGCACCGGTGTGGATTCCAGCTCGGATCGAGGGGTACGAATCGATCGGGCGACGACCGGGCGGTGTGCCCGTCGCCCGGTCGGTGAACGCGCGGTCGATGGGTACGAGTCGCTCGACTCCTTCGTACTTTCTATGCAAGAGATCTTGGAATCGCTCGCAGCCGGCGACTTGTCCGTCGAGGCCGCTCACGCCCGTCTGCGCGGTTATACGACGTCCTCCGCTGGCCGGTTCGACGCCGCCCGCGCCGCACGCACCGGCGTCCCCGAGGCGATCTTGGCGGATGGAAAAGAACCGAAGGAGATCGGCGAGCTCGCCGCACTGGCCGTCGAGACCACCGGTCGAGCGCTCGTCACTAGAGTCGACGAGTCGGGCGTCGCGGCCGTCCGCGCGGCGCTCGAAGACCGCGGGGCGATCGACGACGCCGGGACCGAGATCGCACACGACGAACGCGCGCGCAGCTTGGTCGCCCATGGGCCGGACTTCGACGTACCGGAGCTCGACGCCGCCGTCGGGATCGTCACCGCGGGCACCGCCGACGCCGGGCCTGCGGGCGAGGCCGCCGTCGTCGTCCGGGAGATCGGCGCGTCGGTCGAGCGGGTCGACGACGTGGGTGTCGCGGGCCTCGCCCGGACGCTCGACGCGCTCCCCGATCTCAGGGCGACCGACGTCCTCGTGGTCGCCGCGGGCAGGGAAGGGGCCCTGCCGACGGTGATCGCCGGCCTCGTCGACGTCCCGGTGGTCGCGCTGCCGGTATCGGCAGGGTACGGCTTCGGCGGGGACGGCGAGGCGGCCCTAATGGGTGCCCTCCAGTCGTGTACGCCGCTCGTCACGGTGAACGTTGACGCCGGGTTCGTCGCCGGTGCGCACGCCGGGGCGGTCGCCCGCGCGCTCGACGCGGCTCGACGGGAGTAAGCCGCCTCAGGGCGGCAACGACGGTTCGATACGGGCCCTATGCGAGCGGGAAACGTGCCGGCTACAAATTGATTGCTTTCATTTCTATTATTATTTGAGCAGTATCTTGCTAAGATTTTTATGGTACAAAGAAGTCTGAGCAGATACGTCGGCCCCCGCCGACGACCGATAATGCCAGAGTGTGACCACTGCGGCGGCCACGTCTCGGAGGGTTTCGAGCGCGTGTTCGCCGACGAGTACGGCCGGTTGTTCGCCTGTCCAGGCTGTTCGGCGAACGCCGGCATCGCCGAAGCCGCACGCCACCGTGCGGAGAACGGAAAGGCCCTATAACTACCACGGCTCACCCCGGGTCGTGGCCCACTACGTTTACTGCCTGCGCTGCCGCGACGATACGATCTACACCGGCTACACTACCGATGTCGACCGACGGGTCCGCGAGCACGATGCGGGCGAGGGGGCCAAATACACCCAGGGGCGAACGCCCGTCGAGTTGTGTCACGTCGAGTCCTTCGATTCGAAGTCGGCTGCCCTCTCGCGCGAACACGAGGTCAAGTCGCTCTCGCGCGCCGAGAAGGAACGACTGATCGGCGACCGCAGTGGCTGATCGCTCCTTTGGGTAGGCGCTCCGTGGTACCTCGGGATCGGACGACGGAGCCCTTCAGTCGGCGGCAGGCACCGACTCGTACTCGCCCGCTCGGCGTGCGGCGTCCTCGGCGACGATCCGGCCGAGGTCCGCGAGGCGGTCGGTGAGGCTCTCGGTCGTGAGTTCGCCGTTCTCGAAGTGGTTACGGGCACCTCGGATGCCGACCTGGTTGGGGACCACCCAGCCGTGAACGCCGCGGATCGTGGCCCGGAGGTGATCGAGCGTACTGCCGTAGGACCCGCCGCCCGCGGAGGCGACCAGCCCCACGGCAGTGTCCTCGTACTCGTCGAACCCGCAGTAGTCGTGAAAGCTCTTGAACGCCGAGGAGTACGAGCCGTGATACACCGGCGAGCCGACAATAACGCCTTCGGCTTCCCTAACCTGATCCATGAGGTCGGTGACCTCCGTACCGGGTTCGTGGCCGGGGTGATACAGGGGGATATCGACCGCCCCGAGGTCGATCAGCTCGACGTCCGCGCCCGCCTCGGCGGCGGCGTCGAGCGCCAGTTCGACCGCGAGCTTGGTGTAACTGCCCTCCCGCCGACTGCCGTTGATCGCGACGACCGTGACCATTAGTTACCTTACATAAGCGATCGATACTCAAAACCGCTTCGGGGATGGATGTCGTCGGCGGGCAGGGGGGCGACTTTCAGTTAGGCGGTAAAGGCTGATGGAACCCCGTTCCGGGTGGGACTGGAAGGGGCCGGGCGTTCACGGGCGCTTCGCGCCCGTTAGCTCGGGAGAGCGAAGCTCTCCCGTAGGTCGACGGACCCCGGCGAAGTAAGCACCGCAGGGAGGGAGCAACGCGACCGACCGAGGAGCGTGGTTCGAGACGGCGAAGCCGTCTCGTCATCACGAGAGAGCTTCGCTCTCTAACGACAATGAGCCGCGGGAGTCGAGCGCCCAGGGGCTTCCAAGACGGTCCCGGCGGTTTTCTTCTGCAAAACTCCAAAGCGAGCACTGACGAACAGAGGGGTGTGTTTTTTTGCGCTCCCCGGGTGAGCGGCCGGTATGGACGGCGACGCGATCTCCTTCGGAACCGACGGTTGGCGCGCGACGCTCGACGAGTTCACCTCCCCACGAGTACGGATGGTCGGTCAGGGTGTCGCGACCTACCTATGCGAGGAGGGGTTCGAAGCGCCCGTCGCCGTCGGCTACGACGCCCGCGAGAGTTCGCCGGGGTTCACCCGCGACCTCGCCGACGTGTTGACCGCCAACGGCTTCGACGTTCTCCTTCCAGAACGGGACGTCCCGACGCCGGTCGTCGCCTGGACGATCGTTGATCGTGACCTGGCCGGCGCGTGCATGCTCACCGCGAGCCACAATCCGCCCGAGTACAACGGCGTGAAGTTCATTCCCGTGGACGGCGCGCCCGCCCTACCCGACGTCACCGAACGCATCGAGGCCGGCCTCGCCGAACCGAACGAAGCGCCCGAAGCCGATCGCGGCGAGATACGGGAGGTCGACTTCCTCGGCCCGTATATCGAGCACGCGCTTGCGTTCGTCGGTCTCCGCGACGACGGCGACGGCCGCAACGACAACAGTGACGGTGACGACGAGGACGCCGCTCTCGCCAACGCCGATATCGACGGCCTCGCGGGCACCGAGATCGCCTACGACGCGATGCACGGCAGCGGCCGTGGCGTCACCGACGACCTGCTCTCGCGTGCGGGCGCATCAGTGACTCGACTACGATGCGACGAAGACCCGACTTTCGGGGGCACCTCGCCCGAACCGAGCGCCGAGAAACTGGCGGAACTCGTCGAAACGGTCCGGGACGGTGGCGCTGCGTTGGGGATCGCGAACGACGGCGACGCCGACCGGATCGCCGTCGTCACGCCCGAGCGGGGGTATCTCGACCCCAACCTCTTTTTCGCCGCGCTGTACGACTATCTGTTAGAAACCGACTCGGGGCCAGCAGTCCGGTCGGTGCCGACGACGTTCCTGATCGATCGGGTCGCCGACGCTCACGGGGAACCCGTCCGGGAGACGCCGGTAGGGTTCAAGTGGGTCGCACAAGCGATGGCCGAGGAAAAGGCGCTGGTCGGCGGCGAGGAGTCCGGCGGGTTCGGCGTTCGGGGCCACATCCGTGAGAAGGACGGCGTGCTCGTAGCGCTGCTCGCCGCTATTGCTGAAAGAAGCGAACCCTTCGACGAGCGCGTGTCCCGACTGTTAGACGACCACGGCGAGATCCACCAGGACCGAATCAGTCTGTCCTGTCCCGATAGCGAGAAGGCACAGGTACTCGCCGATCTGGAGGGAGAACTGCCCGAGACGGTCGCCGGCGAAGGGGTCGAGGAGGTCGTGACGATCGACGGGTTCAAGATTCTGCTCGAAAGCGGGGCGTGGATACTCGTGCGTCCGAGCGGGACCGAACCCAAGCTGCGGGTGTACGCCGAGGCCGAAGGCGCCTCGCGGGTGGACGACCTCCTACTTGCGGGTCGCGATCTCGTTGAACCCCACGTCCCGTAGCCGGCGGACGCCGACGGGTCGTCAGTCGGGGAGTCGATCGCACCGGCCGAGGAGCCGATCGCACCGACCGAGAAGCCGATCGTATCGATCGAACCCCCAGTAGCTACGGCGTTTCGTCGCTCGTGTCGAAGCCACGAAACCGACCGTCGTCATTCACCGGACGGACGTCGAAGCCAAGCGACTCGTAGAAGGCCCGGACCCGGCCGTCGAACACGGCGACGAGCCGCCTGTCGGTGTTCCGGCGTGCCCGCGCGACGAGCGCGCTCGCGATCCCCTGCCGCCGATACCGGCGTCGGACGGCGATCGCTTCGATCTCGGCGTCGGGACGGGTGCCGGGTTCGGCTCCGGCATCGGGATCGTAGCAGCGAGGCTCGGGTTCGGCTAGAACGAGCGCGCCGTGGATCGGCTCATCACCGTTCGTCCCGTCCTCGCCGTCATTGCTCTCCTTCCTCCGGTTCGCGACGAACACCTCGTTACGCTCGATCCGCTCGCGCACCTCGCTCGCATCGGTGTCGAGCAACGCTCCGTCGAGAACGTGCATGACTTGCGGGAGGTCGCCGAGGTCCGCGAGGCGAACAGGAAACTTCGGGGTCATCGTTCCGGTTTCGACGTCCGGTATCGTGCTTTCGAGTCCGGCGTCGTGTTCGGGTTGTCCGGGCCGTTCGGGCCGGTCATCCGCCGGTCACGAGCCGAAGCACCTGCACGCGGTCGGCTTCGACCGCGCCGTCGTCGGGCACCGGCCGGCCGTCTGCGAGCACGGTCGCTTCGTGGGGCGAGAAGCCGACCGACCGGAGCAGGTCGGCTGCCGTCGGCGCGTTGACGCTTATCTCGTGGGTGTCGCCACCGATCACGTCCACGGTAGTCACGGATCGATATAGGTCGGCCCCGGGCTTTCGTCTGTCGATCCAGCAGCATTGAGCTACGGAGTCTGAGGGAGACCGATAGCCGGGCCGAACGGCTCGAAAGCCCCCGGCGCGGTCGACTCGGGGGGCTCGCTGCGCTCCTCGCTCGGGTCGCACTGCTCCCCTCGCTCCGGTGCTTGCGTCGCCCGCCTTCGTCGACCGGCCGGCCTTTTTCAGTCCCACCCATGGTGGTTGCTCGGTAGGCAACCGCGTGAGGTACCGCTGCCGTCAACTATAGCACCTGGAGCATGAGAGCCGCGAGAGCCTCGTGGTACGGCGGTACGTCTCGGGGAGGTTAAGACCCGGAGGTCCGTTCGACCGATATGAGTGAGGCGACGGGGGAGGCGGGTTCGAGGAACGTCTGGATCGAACAGTATCGGCCCGAAACGCTCGACGAAATCGTCGGCCACGGGGACGTCGTCGAACGACTGCAGCGGTACGTCGATCGGGACGACCTGCCTCACCTCTTGTTTTCAGGACCTGCGGGAGTGGGAAAAACGACTAGTTCGATCGCAATCGCCCGCGAGCTCTATGGCGAGGACTGGTCTGACAACTTCTTGGAACTCAACGCCTCGGACGAGCGCGGGATCGACGTCGTTCGCGACCGAATCAAGAACTTCGCGCGTGCGAGTTTCGGCGGCTACGGCTACCGGATCATTTTTCTCGACGAGGCAGACGCCCTCACGTCTGACGCCCAGTCCGCACTACGCCGGACGATGGAGCAGTTCTCGCACAACACGCGATTCATCCTCTCGTGCAACTACTCCAGTCGGATTATCGACCCGATCCAGTCGCGCTGTGCGGTCTTCCGGTTCGGCCCGCTCGACGATGGCGCGATCGAAACACAGATCGACCGGATCGCCGCCGATCAAGGGATTGCCGTTACCGACGACGGCCGGGAAGCGCTCGTCTACGCCGCGGCGGGCGACATGCGAAAAGCGATCAACGCCCTGCAAGCCGCGTCGATCACCGGTGAGGAGGTAGACGAGGAGTCGGTCTACCTCATCACGAGCACCGCACGACCGGAGGAGATCGAACGGATGGTCACTGAGGCCCTGGAAGGCGAGTTCGCCGCCGCCCGATCGGTATTAGAGGACCTCCTTACTACTGGGCTCGCTGGCGGCGACGTGATCGACCAACTGCATCGCTCGGTGTGGGATCTCGGTATCGATGACCGTGCGGTGGTGCAACTCTTAGAACGCCTCGGCGAGGCCGACTATCGGATCACCGAGGGCGCGAACGAACGCATCCAGCTCGAAGCCCTGCTCGCCTCGCTGACGCTTGAACACGAGGGGTAGTAACGACCCGCAGTCGCCCGATCGTCGCGCAGCACGACTTGCTCCGGCTTTTCGACCGCCGTCGGTCGTCGGTCATCGTCCTCGAAACTGTGTAACGAGCGACGGGAACGATCGACCAGGGAAAAGGACGTAGTCGCATGTGTTCAGTTGCTCGGGTCGTTCGAGGATCAGCCCCTGTTACTGGCCGCGACATCGGAGGGGTCGAACCGGTCGCGACACCACAGCCGGTCACGAACGTCCGGGCTCGCTCACGGAGGGGAAGACGGAGACGCCGACCGGGCCGGCAGAGGCGCTCACGCCGTCAAGCGTGATCCCGAGATTGGCGTCGGCCTGGGGCCAAGTCGACAACGAGTTTGAATCCGCTCGAAGTGCCGGTATTGAGGTCGACGAGGGCGTTGCTCGTTTCGACGAAGAAGTCCGCCGACGCGCCGCTAGAGGTTCCCGCGTCGATATCAGCTTCGACAGATCGCCCTCGTTGATCGCCCCGACGTCGAACAACCCGACGCTCGCGCCGTCGATACCGACGGTCTCGAAGCTCTCGCCGCCGTCAGTGGTGCGGTAGACCTTGCTGTTGGTATCGGTGACGTATCCCTCGTCGGGACTGTAGAAGTCGATCCCCGGTGCGCTCGACCCGCCGCCGGGCTTGATGGCCGTGTCCCAGTCCATCCCGCCCTCGGCGGTCTTCTCGCCCGAGAGGAACTCGCCCGAACCGTTGATGAGGTAGACCGTCTCATCGCCTGCCGCGCCGACCACCGAGACGTTGAGCCAGGTGCTCGTCTTCCCGTTCGGTGCGGAGTAGTCGGTGAGCGTCTCGGAGAAGAAACTGATAGAGGGAGCGTGTAACCGACTCGCCGACGCCTCGCTCTACACCTCCGCCGCGATCGATCTGAGAACCGACGGGGTCGGCCGGGAACGAACGAACGGAAGCGAATCGCCCGACGGTGAGGGAAGTCAAAACGTGCGCGCACGCGCGTGTGATCGCGTGCACACGTGCGGGTTGGCTCTTCGCGGACGACGATGGTGACGGACGACCGGCCAATGGCGACGGTCGGACGAGAACCGACGGCGACGGGTCGCGTTCGTCCGCACTGGGGACCGACGGGGACCGCTGTCGGTCGAGTTTCGCCGTTCCGATGGACCATGGCGAGGCCCGTCACGGCATGCTCGTAGTTTGTGCCCCCATCGGGTCGGCCTTCGGCGACGACGAAGCGGCGGCGCTCATCACCGACAGCCTCGTCGAACTCGACGTCCGGATCGACGACGCCGATCACTTCATCACACACGTCTCCGCGGCCGCCAACTGTACGGTGTCGCTCAACGGTGCCGTCGGGCGCAACGGTGATACCCTGTTATACTTCTGTACGACGAGCGGTGCCGACCCCGAAGACGGACTCGAAATCGCCCGCGACTCGGCGGTGATCGAACGGGTCCGCCTCGTCCGGACGAGCGCAGACGAGCGAGCCGACGACCGAACCGACGACGGGGTCGAGAGCTACTTCGAGTTCACGTATAGCGGGCCGTGTCCGGTCGTACTGCTTTCCGATCACGGCGCGGAGGTACTCGAATTGAACGCCAGCGACGGAACGACGCGGTTGTGGTGTGAACTCTCCCGGTCGGCGGACGTCCGCCGGGTCGTCGAGTCCCTGCGCGAGGAGGTCCCCGGAACGCATCTCCTGGCCAAACACGAGGGCGCTCGCGACCGGCGAGAATCGAACGGGACGTCCGTCGAGCACTGTTCGACGATCTCACCGATTGTCAGCTGACGGCGCTCGAAACGGCCCATTGCGCCGGGCTCTACGGCTGGCCCCGGGCGAGCACGATCGAGGAGGTCGCCGAAAGTCTCGGAGTAGCCGGACCGACGTTCAGCAAGCACCGCCGGGCCGCGGAGCGAAAGTTACTGAGCGCGGTCTTCGACGATCGATAGAAACGAACGCCAGCGATCGACGATGCCGATCACGGGCGCTCGCGGCCGGTCGTCGGCGGCCGATCACTCGGCGTTCGATCACTCAGCGTTCTGTGGCCCGACGTCGCCGGCGGCGAACGCCGGGTCGGGACCGAGGATCGTCGTCATCGCCCGACCGAGGACGAATCTGACGCCATACGCCGGACACGAACGCGTCGTCGGGGCGGGTTCGTCGGACGACGAGCGAACGCGAACCGTCGCCTCACAGGTCGGACAGGGGATCGTTCGCCGGTCGAGAGGGGTTTCGGAACGGGGTGAGCGCATCGGGCGCGTCATCGATGGGTAGGGGGACCGACGCCAGAGCGGCTCCGGCGACGGCGTCGGTACTCGTCGCGCGGGTAGCTAAACCCCGACGGCTAGTATCCTAACCCCCCGATAGCTGGTATCCTACCCGGTTGCGTCGCGCGCGCTCAACACGACTGGACCGCTCCCGAGCGACCCGCTCCCGGGAGCGCCGAGACGGCCCTGCCCGCCGGCGTCGCCGCCACCGCCGCCACCCTGCCCGTTCCCGCCGTTCGGTCGGTCGCGCACTTCGAAGATCATGACGCCTTCGTTCTCGTGAACGAGGCGGTACTCGTCGCTTTCTACCAGCGAGGTACGCATCTCCGCTGATTGATCCTGTTCGAACCCCCGGATCGTGTACTCGCCTTTGGGGATGTAGAGGTAGTCGGGCTGGACGTCTCGGCGCTCCATCACCGCAGACAGACAGTTCTCGTTGGGACACTTCGAGAGGAAATTAAATAGCCCGAGCTGGTGGCGGTACTTGTCCGGTGTTTTCCACTCGACGCCCCACGGGCCAACGGCGATCGTGCGATCACTGAGTAAGGGGAACCACTCGGCGGCGTCCCCGAGCGTGACGAACGTCGCGTCCTGTCGGGTGTTGAAGTAGACCCACTCCATTGCCTCCATGTCATCGTCGTCGATAAAGGCCGGCAGCGAGGGGTTGCCCGTCAGCGGCGTACCGGCGGCGTATAGCCCCCCGGAGACGATCATGAACCCGAGCACGACTGCGAGCACCGAACTCGCCCCCAGGCGGATCGCCGGATGCCGGCCCGTCCGGGCGAACCGGAACGGGGGCGCGGCCGCGAGCAAAACGGCGATCGCCATTGCGCCGGGCACGAAGGAAAATCGCGGCTCGCCCATCAGTATCGCGCCGGCGAGAAACCAGGCCGGGACGAGCGGCCGGCGTCGCCATAGCAGGTAGACGCTGCCGAGAATGGCGAGGACGTACCACAGCGACATCGGATTCACCGGCTGGATGATCAGGTCGACGAACTTGCCCAGTACGGCTCCGGGCGTCCCGCCGATGCCGCCGTGGGTCGCCGCCGCGCCGGTGAGCCGTGCCGGTCCGTGAACCATCGCGACCCCGAGCCACCACGGCGCGGACAACAGCAAGCCGCCCGCTGCGACGGCCGCCCCGTTCACGAGTCCGCGCCACGACCGACCCCGGACGGCGAACAACAACAGGTACGAGACACCGTAAAAGGCGGTGTAGGTGGGGTGAGCGAGGATCGTCAGGCCGAACAACGCGACCGCGGGCGGGAGCCACCGTCTGCCCCGTTCGAAGAGCTTGACTCCGCAGAACAGCCCTGAGAGGAGCAGGAAAAAGGCCGGTCCACGGACGATCCCGCCCGCCGAGATGTGCCACTGGAGCACGACCGGCGTGACCGTGAGCACGACCGTCGCGAGGCCGGCCTGTCGCACCGAGCCGAGAACTTCGCGGACGAGATAGAAGAAGGGGATCAGATAGAGAACGCTCATCGCGACCGGCACCACCCGACTGATGGTGAGGGGATCGAACCCGACGTCGATCAACACCGCAACGAAGTAGTAGTTCAGCGGCGGATACGCGAACGGCACGCCGGAGTTGGTGTAGCCGGTGATCGCCGTCGGCGGCTGGTAGCCGTTCGCGAGCACGCGTTCGGCGATCTTCAGGTACAGCCCCGCGCCGAAGGCGGGGTAGGGATGGGTCAGGTAATAGACCAGGGCCACGAGCGTTGCGAGTCCCATTGCGATCGCGAGCCAGACGCGGCCGTCGTCAAGCGCATTCGTGAGCGGCGAGGCGAGCCGTGATCGGGTCGCGTTCGGGTGGCCCTCGCTCATCGGTTCCTCTCCATGTCACGGTCGCTTCCGGCGTAGTTCCCGTGGTTACACACGTGCGCTCGGTTCGGACGACGGTTGCGACCGGACACACGGCGTCGGTGTGTGCGTGTCGCAGCCGGCGAGACCGCCAATCGGAGCGAGTCCGCCGGCTCCGATCGGCCTCCCGACGCCGATCGGCACCCCGATTCCGCCGCGCCGCGTCGGCGCGAGGCGACGTCGCGAAACGCCTTCTTCGTCCCGGTCATCGGGCGAACACCCGCGAGAGCCGCGACCCGACCCGGAGTGCCCACCACGCCTCGGTGACGATCCAGCCGACCGCGCCGAGACCGATCAACAGTGCCAGGGCGATGTCGGTCGATCGCATCCACCGCGGCGAGACGTAATACAGTGCCTGCAGCGTGGGGCTTGCGAGCACGCCTTTCACGCCGAGCCAGGCCCCCTTGATCGGGCCGACGCGACTCGACGCGATGTTTGCAGATCGGGCGCTCGGCCCCCCGGCGCTCTCGTCGCCAGTTCCGAAGCGTTCGGCCTCGTAGGGAAAGCCCACGTCCACGCTCCAGATCGTCTCGCCGCGATCGTTCACCTCGAGCACGCGATCGCCATTGGAGTCGCTCAACAGAGTGTGGCCGTTCTGTAGGCGGTCCGCGTCCCGGGTCCACTGCATCCGAGCGTCCTGCCAGCTCCAGGTCCGCTCCCACGAGCCGTTCACCCGTTGGTACTCGATCGCGCGGTTGTTCTCCGAGTCGCCGATCACGACCGCCGGCCCCCCCTCGCTCTCAGGGATGTAATCGGGGTTGTGCTGTTCGTAGAGCACGTCAGTGGCGTCCTCCGAGCCGAGCGTCCAGTTCGCCTGGTAGGCTTCCGCCGGCGGTTGTGAGGGATCAAGGAAGACGATCCGATCGTTGTTACGCAGGTCGGACATGAATCGGCCGTTCGGAAGCACTTCGATGTCGTTGGCGTGCGTCCAGTCGCCGGGGTAGGGCCCGCCGCTTCCGTTCGGTGGGAAGGCCTCGCTCGCGCGCCACTGCCAGGTGATCTCCCCCGGTCGGGTATCGACGACGAACGCCCGATCGAGGAAGATATCGGCAACGACGAGGTGCGTGTCGTTCAGGCGGTCGGCGTCGTGCCAGCGCGTCGAGTGCTTGCCGGGAGTGATCGCGCTGTACACGGTAGTCGTTTCGCCGGTCGTCATGTTCGCCCGGACGACCCCGTTTCGCGTGCAGGCACCGACCGGCTCCTGGGCTTCGGCGTAAGTACTCCAGACCGATCGGTTGACGCTGTTGGCGTAGTCAGTGTCGTTGTAGTACGTCGCCGACCGGAAGTCCGGACAGGCGGAGCCGTTCAGGTGCTCGGCGTAGGCGTACTCGATCGTCGCCTCGGTGCCCGGCACCGGATCGACGTCCCAATAGCGAGTGTGTGAATCGTTGTAATACAGCACGCTGCCGTTCCGCCCGAAGGCCATGATCTCGGCTTTCGAGCGGGGGTCGTCGGTTCCCTGGCCGAGCCAGGAGTTCGAATCCGTCGAGATCACCGTGACGCCGCTCGCCGGCGGGACGATCGGGGCGTTATTACCGCTCGCGTAGCGTTCTTCGGCTAGCGCCTCCGGTGTCGCGTCGAGGCCCGACGCGGCGTAGCTCGTCCCCAACGCGACCGCCGAGATGGCGATCACCGCGAGAAAGGTAAGGCGGACGAGGCCCTTCGAGGAGACGGTCACGATCGGTTCACTGGCCGGTTTCTCGTTACCCCGGAGTATTAACATTACGACCTATCGCTATGCCGCGACACGGCCTCACACGCCGGAACGAGGTCTTCGGCGCAGGTTCGGTAACGACCGACTACCGTTCGCGATCGGGACGCCGATTGATCCTAACCGTTTATTTCAACCCCCGTTCTCGGGGTGCGATCGTTTCGATTACCGTTCCGATCGTCCCAACCATCCCGACCGTCCCGATCGAAGCACGGTCGCCGTCGGTTCGAGGGGTCGATCTCCGATCGCACGCGGTCGAACGGTACCGGTGTCGGGAAACGAGGTCGAAGCGAGGAACTACGAGCGGCCCGACCGCGACGGCACTACGGCGGCATCGCAACGGCGCGAAACGGACACGGACGGCGGTACAGAATCGTGCCAATGACCGAACTCGAAGCGGAGTACCGCCTCGATTACTTCGAACGGGAGGGCTTTTTCAGGAAGGAATGTCCCGGCTGTGGGGACTTCTTCTGGACGCGCGACGCCGAACGGGAGCTGTGTGGCGAGCCCCCCTGCGGGGAGTACTCCTTTATCGACAACCCCGGGTTCGGCGAGGAGTACAGTTTGGAGGAGATGCGCGAGGCCTTCCTCTCTTTCTTCGAGGGCGAAGGGCACGAGCGGATCGATCCCTACCCCGTCGCGGCGAACCGCTGGCGCGACGACGTTCTCCTCACTCAGGCGTCGATCTACGATTTTCAACCCTTAGTGACCTCGGGGACGACGCCGCCGCCGGCCAATCCGCTCGCGATCTCACAGCCCTGTATCCGAATGCAGGACATCGACAATGTAGGCAAGACCGGCCGACACACGATGGCCTTCGAGATGATGGCCCATCACGCGTTCAATGCCCGCGAGGACCTGGAAGACCCTGATCAGTACGCCTACCAGGGCGAGGTCTACTGGAAGGACGAAACCGTCGAGTACTGCGACGAATTCTTCGAGTGGATGGGCGCGGACATCGAGGAGATCACCTATATCGAGGACCCCTGGGTCGGTGGCGGGAACGCCGGCCCGGCGATCGAGGTCATCTACCGCGGCGCGGAACTCGCGACGCTCGTGTTCATGTCGATGGAACAGGACGCCGACGGCGAGTACGAGATGAAAGACGGCAACACGTACTCGGAGATGGATACCTACATCGTCGACACCGGCTACGGCTTGGAACGCTGGACCTGGGTGTCCCAGGGTACTCCGACGGTGTACGAGGCGATCTACCCCGACATGATTGCCTTCCTCAAGGAAAACGCCGGGATCGACTATTCCGACGAGGAGGCAGACCTCGTTCGCCGGGCGGCAAAACTCGCGGGCAACCTCGATATCGACGCCGTCACGAACGTCGAGAGCGCCCGCGAAGGGATCGCCGCGGAGTTGGGCGTCGAGACGAGCGAACTCGCCGACCTCCTCCGGCCGCTCGAAAGCGTGTATGCGATCGCCGATCACTGCCGCACGCTGGCGTATATGTTCGGCGACGGGATCGTCCCCTCGAACGTCGGGACGGGCTATCTCGCCCGGATGGTGCTCCGGCGGACCAAGCGCCTCTGTGATACCGTCGGTATCGACGCCCCGCTCGACGAACTCGTCGACATGCAGGCCGACCGGCTGGGCTACGAGAACCGCGATACGATCCGCGATATGGTCCGTACCGAGGGCGAGAAGTACAGGAATACCCTCGACCGGGGCGGCCGGCGCGTGCGGACGTTGGCCTCCGACTACGCCGAGCGCGACGAGCCAATCCCGACCGAGGAGTTGCTCGAACTCTACGACTCGCATGGGATCCAGCCCGACATGGTCGCGGACATCGCCGCCGACATCGGTGCCGCAGTCGAGATCCCCAACGAGTTCTACCGCCTCGTGGCGAAACGTCACGCCGAGGGCGGCGAGGCCGCCAGGACCGGCGAGACGCGCCACGGCGCGGTCGCCGAAGTGCCGGAAACCGAGCGGCTCTATTACGACGATCCGGAGGGCACCGAGTTCGAAGCCGTTGTCCTAGACGTGCTCGACCGAAGCGACAACGGGAACGAGAGCGGTGACAGCGACGGGAGCGACGACGCCGGCTCGTCGTCGGATGCGTACGACGTCGTACTCGACCAGACGCTGTTTTACCCCGAGGGCGGCGGCCAGCCCCCCGATCACGGCACCATCGTGACCGACGACGCGACGATCCCCGTAACCGACGTGCAGATCAGAGGGGGCGTCATCTACCACCGTACCGCCGAGGACCCGGGCACCGGCGAGATGATCCGCGGCCGGATCGACGCCCGCCGCCGTCGTCGGTTGATGGCCCATCACACTGCGACCCATATCGTGATCGACGCCGCCCGCCAGGTCCTCGGCGAACACGTCCGCCAGGCTGGCGCACAGAAAGGCGTCGAGCGCTCGCGCATCGACGTCCGCCACTACGATCGGATCTCCCGCGAGCAGGTGAAACGGATCGAAGCGCGAGCGAACGCGGTCGTCACACAGAACGTCTCGGTGACCCAGGAGTGGCCCGACCGCAACGCCGCCGAGGAGCGCTACGGGTTCGATCTCTATCAGGGCGGGGTACCCCCTGGAACCGACATCCGGCTGATCCACGTCGCCGAGGACGCCCAGGCCTGTGGGGGCACTCACGTCACGAAGACCGGCGACATCGGCGCAATCAAGATCCTAACTACCGAGCGCGTCCAGGACGGGGTCGAACGCCTCGTCTTCGCCGCCGGCGACGCCGCGATTGCGGCCACTCAGGAGACCGAAGACGCGCTGTACGAGGCCGCCGAAGTGCTCGACGTCGAGCCGGCGAAGGTCCCCGAGACCGCGAGGGGGTTCTTCGAGGAGTGGAAAGAGCGGAAAAAACGGATCAAGGAATTGAACCAGGAGCTCGCCGCGGCCCGGGTTGGCGAGGACGACGGCGAGGAGGTCGAGATCGGCAACAGGACGGCGGTGCTCCGGCGGATCGATACCGGGATCGACGAGCTCCGCGCGACAGCGAACGCGATCGTCGAGGAGGCAAAGATCGCCGTGCTCGCGAGCGCCGCGGACGAAAGCGCCCAGTTCGTCGTCGCGGTGCCCGAGGGCGTCGGGGTTGACGCCGGCGACGTCGTGGGCGAACTCGCCGCTGCGGTCGGCGGCGGCGGCGGCGGCCCGCCCGACTTCGCCCAGGGCGGCGGTCCCGAGGCCGGGAAGGTCGACGACGCGCTCGAAAGCGCGCCCGACGTGCTCCGGCAGGCCTTGGAGGCCTGACAAAACCCGGGGACCGAGAGCGCAGCGACCGTCAGTACGGCGGTGTTGAGTTACGCAATTGCCCGCCAAACAACCGCTATCGGGCGGGACTGAAAGGGGCCGACCGCTCGGCGTTCTCGTGAGCGAGCAGAGCGAGCGAACGAGAGCTCGAAAGACGAGCAAATCGGGTTTTTCGTAGAACCGCGACGAAGTAAGCACGTGAGTAAGCGCAGCGAGCGAACGCGCGCAGCGAGTCGTGGGTAGCGCGGGACTCTTCGAGTCCGGCCCTTTGTCCTCCTCAAAGCTGCTAAGTTAACACTGCTGTCAGTCCCGGAGGCGGACTTCCTCGTCGGTGACCTGCGCCAGATCGTCGCGTCCGATTTCGGTTGGTACATCGGCCCCCTGACCGAGCACGGCTCGCGCCCGGCCGATAGGACCGACCTCCTCGAACTCGATCGTTCCTCGGCCGGTATCGGGATCGACCGCGGCGATCGCCCCGATGCGGTCACCCGTCGCGGCGACGACTGATTTGCCCTCGTCGTCGCTTCGTAGCCCTCGGGGGACGTGGCGGAGGTACACCGCCTCGTTGGAAACCCGATCGACGGATTTGGGTCGCAGTTCGTTCGTCGTCGCGTCAGCCCACCGAAGCGAGTTCCGGGTCCGATCGAGCAGGTTGTGGCGCTCGTAGGTACTCGACTTGACGCTCGCTCGCCCCTCCTCGACCGCGACGATCGTCCCAATTCGCTCGCCTTCGGCGGTGAGAACGGGCTTTCATTCGTCGTCGTTCGTCAGGGCAGAGCCCGTTCCGAGGCGTTCTGCGATCGGTCCCCCTTGTCGGTCCCGCGCGGCGTCGATCGCCCGCCCGACGCGCTCACTTTCGTGGACTCCGGCGACGACCGGTGCCGTTCGCTCCCGGGTCGCTCGGGCGAGGTCGTCGATACGGTCGTCCTCACGGAGTCGATCGGCGGCCGGTCCGGCCCGTTCGCGTGCCGTGTCACCGACCTCGGTTGCACGGTCACTTCGCCGAAGCGAGAGCGCAAGGGCGACCCCGAGGAGCACGAACAGTAATCGGCGTCGATGCGACCCGCTGCTGTCCCGATCTGTCCCGGCGTTCGTCGCGGTATCTCCTGACATGGGCGGAGATAGCCAACTACTGGCTTATTCGTCACGGCGAATCGCACCGGCGGGCTCCGAGGTTAGTCGCGGATGTCGTGTCGCGTCTTCGACCCACCGGACGAGCCACCACGGCCGCGATCGCTGCCGGCAAAGAGCGCGAACGCTGCTGCGGTTCCAAACGGACGGGCCCCGTGTGACGAACGATCGAAGCCCCGGCGATCGTAGGCGTCCTTGAAGAGGGACGACGACCGTCGATTACGCGTGACCGATCGAATCGGGAGGGAACCGATCGGAAGCCGTCGTCATTTATCCGGTTTGCCGTCTTTTTCGTCCTCGTCGTCGCCTCCGTCGCTGTCGTCGTCTTTCTCACCCTCGTCGGCCTCGGCGTCGGTATCGTCCCCGTCGCTGCCGTCGGTCGCTTTCAGCACGACGGGGTTGATCGGCGCGCCCGATGACCGCTCGATGTCGATCGGCGCGGCGGTAAAGAGGAAGTCGTAGATGCCGTCGGCGGCACACTGTTCGGCGAGGTCTTCGAGCCAGAGGATCTCGTTGATGTAGACGCCTAAGTTCCGCAGGAACGCGCCGTGTAACGGGATCACGTAGGTCTCGCCGTCGATGACTTGGGTGACTTTCTCGACGGCCAAGTTGTCCGCGCCCACGTAGGGGATCTCCATGTCGGCCATCCAGTTCACGAGGTCCTCGCTGAAACACAGTCCCGGCTCGATGAGCGGCCCCCACTCGGCGTCGGGGTCCCGGGTGCGGGCGATTGCGCCAGTTCGAATCAAGAGGAGGTCGCGCTCTCTGATCTCGACACCCTGGGACTCGGCGGTGGCTACGAGGTCGTCGTAGGTAATGCAGGCTTCGAGCGGCAGGCGTCCGTCCTCGTCGCCGAACTCCCGGCCGACGTCCAGCAGAACGGCGCGCCCGGCGATCCCCGCGCTCGCAGGTTCGGATATCGAAGCCTTGCCTAATCCCTTCGTCTCGGAGACCGGTTCGAGTTCCTCGGAATCGCCGTTGTCGGGGACGGCGTCGGTGCCCGGGGTCCCCAGCAGCGGGGTGTCGAACTCCTTTGTCTCCTCGGTGGAACTCGCGTCGAAGCCGTTGTAGATCTGCTCGCCGTACCACGCGTGGCCGAGCGCGTCCAAGTGGGTGGTGCCCTGGAGAAAGAGGTCTGACACGAACTTGTCGTCGACGAATTTCATGCCGCCAGCGTTCTCCGCGCCGCCCGCGGGCGTCGTGTTGTTCCGACGACCCGGCGTCCGGGGCGGGAAGGCCGGATCACCCGTATCGGAACTCGGGAACATCGGTCCCTCGCCCTCCTCTGGCGGGAAGATTTCTCCCGGCTGATCGGGATCGGGGTTGATCACCTCGCCGGTCACCGAGAGCTGTAGGGTAAAGCGCTCGATCCCGTTTCGCCCGCGTTTCGTGGCCGCGCGCATCCCCTCGAAGGCCTCCTCGCTGCCAAGCGAGTTGAGCGCGCCCAACTCGTCGTCGTCACCCCATCGGCCCCAGTTCGAGGGCAGATCGTCGAGCAGGGCGGCGATGTCGCCGGCCTCCTGGGCAGCGGCTGTCTCGACCGTCGTCCCGGCGAGCGCAAAGGCGAGCGTCGCGCCACAGCCGCCGACGAACGTTCGTCGGCCGATTTCGGTCCCCGTTCCCGCCGGCGCGTCCGTCTCACAGCCACAGTCGCCCCCGTGATTCCCCTCGGTCGTGTCGCCCGTGTCATCTATATCGTTCGTATCGCTCATATCGTTCACTCCGGTACTCCCCGATCGGTGTCGCCGGAGGAACGTCCTCCACTCCACGACGCCGATCGAAACGTCCGTTCGCCGGCGTGAGTCAAACCGCTACCTATCAGTTTCGTGCATTGTACGTACGGTAGTTGTTTATACGCTGATACGAACGCATAACGATGCGCGACGGCGCGCGATCGGGATGGTCGGTTCCGGCCGCGGAGTGGTGGGGGTCGAGCGGTGACGTTAACCTACGCAATTGCCCGCTGAACAACCGTTATGGGTGGGACTGAAGGGGGCCGACCGCTCGACGACGGCGGGCGACGCAAGCACTGGAGCGACCGAGCGCAGTCGTTCGAAACGGCGAAGCCGTTTCGTGATGACAAGAGGCGCTTCGCGCCTCTTGAACCACGAGGGAGCGAAGTCGTTCGAGAGAGCGAAGCTCTCTCGTGATGACGAGACGGCTCCGCCGTCTCGAACCACGCGCAGCGAGCACCTCAAGCCGAGCGTGTCGGGGGCTTTCGAACCAGTCAGCCCAACCGCTGCTCTATTTCAAGAGCTTAACTCAACACCGTCGGTCAAGCCCGGGGCAGGCTTATGATGGTAGCCGCTGACACGCGAGGTATGGCCGCTTCGACCGGCACGCTGATCTACCTAGCAGAACCCGAGCGCGTCGAGCGACGCGAGTACGAAGTCCCCGATCCCGAACCCGGGGGCCTGGTCGCCGAAGTCGAGCGCGCGAACGTCTGCGGATCGGAGCTACACATCTGGCGCGGGCACCACCCCCAGGTCAAGGAGGGCGTGCTCGGCCACGAGGTGCTCTGTCGCGTCGCCGAGTTGGGCGAGGGGGTCGAAACCGATTACGCGGGCGAACCGGTCTCGGAGGGCGACCTCATCGCGCCAGTGTATTACCTCACCTGTCGGACGTGTTCGTCGTGTCTCGTCGGGGGTTTCCACCTCTGTCAGAACGCCTATCGCTACTGGTCGAAATCGCCCGATGAGCCGCCCCATTTCCACGGCACCTTCGCGACCCACTACTACGTCCACCCCGACCAATACTTCTACAAGGTACCCGAGGACCTCGACCCGGCGATCGCGGCGGGGGCGAACTGTGCGCTCTCGCAGGTCATGTTCGGCCTCGACGAAGTAGGAGTGGAGTACGGCGATACCGTCGTCGTCCAGGGCGCTGGCGGCCTGGGCCTCAATACGCTCGCGGTCGCCGCCGAGCGCGGCGCGGAGACGATCGTCATCGAGGGTGTCGACGGCCGGATCGAGCGGGCAGAGGAGTTCGGCGCGGATCACGTGATCGACTTCCGCGAGCACGAGACGGCCGACGCACGCGCGGAGCGCGTGCGCGAACTGACTGGCGGGACCGGCGCGGACGTCGGCGTCGAGGTTGCAGGCGTGCCCGACGCCTTTGCCGAAGGCATCTCGCTGTTGCGCGACGGCGGCCGATATTTGGAGATGGGCAACATCAGCCCCGGCCAAACCACCGAGTTCGATCCCGGCGCGCTCACCCGCAAATCGATCGATATCACGTCGGCGGTCAGGTACGATCCGTGGTACCTGCATCGCGCGCTCGAATTCCTCGATTCGAACGCCGAAACGTACCCCTACGACGATCTCATCGATGCCGAGTTCGCTCTGGAGGAGGTCGAAGAGGCCCTCGCGAAATCCGACAGCCGCGAGGTGACCCGCGCGACCCTCCTGCCGAACGCCTGAGTGCCCTGCCAGGGATAGGTGATCATAGGGAGTAATGCGCGAACCGAAACCACTGAGACGATCTAACCCCGGTCTGGACTCACACAGTTCGATCGAACCCTTTCGAGTCCCGAAGCAGAGTTCGGCGAAGCAACAAGGACTACCACAGACCGCCGTGGGTGGGGCTGAATGGGGCCGGGCGCTTTCAAATCATGTCCGTCCTCTCCTGAGACGCTACTCAAGTACTACCGATGCCGGTACCCGGTCGGCTTTGATGCTGGCTTCCGGAGGGCAATCATGAACATCGGAACCGCACGCGCCGACCCGGGCGAGGTCTCGCAGGGGTGGCTCGACGTTACCGACCTGCCGACCGGCGGGACCGAACGCCTGCCCGTGGTCGTCGTCGCCGGCGAGCACGAAGGACCGACGCTGTGGGTCACGGCGTCGCTACACGGCAACGAGGTGACGCCCTTAGCGGTGGCCCAGGACCTCGTTCGCTCGCTCTCGCCGACGGACCTCCGAGGAACGCTCATTGCGGTCCCGATACTGAATCCGGCGGGCCTCCGCTTGACCAAACGCCGGTCGTACTACCACCGCGACGATCCCAACCGGTATTTCCCGGCGCTCGACCGGGAGGGCACCCCCGAGGACGAAGAGCGAGCGAAACCGCCCCGCACCCAAGAACGGATCGACCGCCGGGTCCACGACGCGATCGCCGAGTCGGCGAACGCGCTACTCGACTTACACACCGCCCAGGTCGGCTCCCTTCCCTACCTGATCCGCGATCAGGTGTGCTTCGGCCCCGAGCGCGACCGCGAGACTGCCGAGGAGCTGAACGAGACGTTCGACGCGGTGCTCTCGGCGATGGGACTGCCCGTCGTCAACGAGTTCCCGGTGCCCGAGTACTTCGAGCGGAACTTTCACCGGACGCTCTCGGGATCGGTGCTCAATACATTGGGGATTCCGGCCGCGACGGTCGAACTCGGCGGCCACACGGTCGTCGACGAAGCCGTTCGCGAACGAGCGCTTTGCGGTCTCGCTCGGGTCATGGCGACGCTCGACATGCTCGACGGGCCCGGGACGCTCGACACGCCCGATGTGTTCGGTGCGTTCGGTGCAGTGTCCGACAGGACATCTAACGGGACAAACGCGAACGAAACCGCGACCGCCGACTCGATCGATTCGCCGGTTTCCCATCCCGTCAAACGTCATGACGGGCCCCGGGTATCGAACACGGGAATCGTCCGCCACCGGCTGGAACCGGGCGACATCGTCGAAGCGGGCGATCCGGTCGCCGAGGTCGTGACACCTCACGGCGAGGTAACGGAGACCGTCGAGAGCGCACACGACGGCTACGTGCTGGCGCGAAAACCCGGAGTATCGGTCTACGCGAACGACGCGATCTACAGCATGGCCGTCAGGGACGACAGCGACCGAGTCGTTCCCCGAGACGGCGACGGCGAGTAAGCGACCCAGCGAGTTCGTTCGAGGGCCGTAATCGGACGGACTTCGAGTTAGTTCCTACCCTCGCCACCGCCGCCCTCGCCGAACAGTCGGGCGAACTCGCTCAACACGCGGTTAAGTTGGTTCAAGAAGTCCGCGATCCGGTCGAGGACCCGTGTCAACCACCCGAGAAGGTCGATCTGTAAGGCGACCGCGTCAAGCCCGGCGGGAACCGACTCCAGCCCTGTCCCCGTCGTGAGCGCCGTTACCGGCTCGACGCCGATCACAGCTAGAAGGGCCACCGCCGCGACGACGGCTGCCGTTCCCGCGATCGATGCCCGCCTAACAGCATCCATAGGCGACCGTCGACTCCCGAAGCTCAAAACTCGACTGGTTGCATTCGACGGGCCGCCGATCGTCCCCGTTCGTGTAGTCTTCCGCTGGCTCCGTCGGTCTCGCCCATTCGTCCCTTCATCTCCGGGTCGCTTCCGGGCCGTTTCCGAGTCGCCTCCAGGTTTCCCGTCGCCCTCGCCGGCAGGCCAACTACCAGTAGGTACGCGGTCGAGACGGCGGATATGAACGAAAAAACCGTCGTCGTCACCGGCGCGAGTCGGGGGCTGGGTGCGAGCGTCGCACGAGCCTTCGCGAGCGAGAACGCACACGTCGTCGTCTGCGCGCGCAGCGAGGGGGCACTCGGGTCGATCGCCGCCGAGATCGAGGGGAACGAATCCGGCACCGTCACGGCCCAGCGCGCGGACGTCCGCGACGAGTACGACACAGAACGGCTGATGGAGACCGCCGCGCGAGTAAGTCAGGGGGGTATCGACGTCGTCGTTGCGAACGCCGGGGTCTACCACGGCGACCCCGGCGAGACTTCTCTCGAAGGGGAATCGTACTCGGCGGTCGACGACCACCTGCGGACGAACGGCCGCGGGGTTTACACGACGATCAAAGAATCCGTCCCCCACCTCGCCGAGGGTGCTAACGTACTCGTCCCCTCGGGGTCGGTCGCCCGCGAGGCACGGGCGGGCTTTGGCTCCTATGCCGTCTCGAAGGCGACCGCCGAAGCCGTCGCGCGGGGGTTCGCCGCCGAACTCGACGCGGCGGTCGGCGTCCTCGATCCCGGACAGGTCGAGACCGGCCTCGGGACCGCCGGCCGTGACCCCGACGACATCGCGCCGATGTTCGTCTGGGCGGCGACCGACCTCGCAAGCGACGACTTGAACGGCGAAATCGTCGATCTCAAGGCGTGGCGCAAGGCCACCCATTGAACGCGGCGACCGCCCGACCATCCGTGATCGACTGCTCGGTGCTCTCGAACTTCTAGTTCCCAGTTCCCGGTCGCCGACCGATTCCTGGTCGACTGGGTGACCGACGCCGACCGCCTGGCCGGCCGTTCGATCGCGGACGACGGACGCGACGAGTGCGACCCCGCCGAGCGACGGGCTTATTAATCCTGGTCGCGGAGTTGTTAACCTCATGGCCGTCGTCGAGTCGCTATCACGCGTGGGGGGCGTTTCGAGCGCTTGGATCGGAGGCGCGGGCGTCACTCTCTTAGGGGGACTGTCCGTCGTCGCGGTCATTGCCGGACTATCGAAGGTGTTGGTCATCAGTTGGGTCGCGTTCGCCGCGATGGCCGGGGCGGCTGTTTTCGGCCGACGCGCAGCGGAAACGGCAAGCGCCCGGGGGCTCGTCTGGGGGTACGGCCTCGCGAGCGGCGCGATGATCACGAGCGCCGCCGTCTTTCTCGTTCCTCAAGCCGTCGGTTACGACCCGCGGGTCGGCGGGTTCGGCGTCGCTGCGGGCGTGCTCGCGGGCTTTGGCGCGCACACGATTGGGCATCGACTTACCCATATCGAGACGCCCTTCGATACGACCGCGGCGGAGATCACCGTCCACGCCCTCGCCGCTGGCGCGATCATCGGCCTCGTTTACGCGACGCTGCCCGACCTCGGACTGCTGTTGGGTCTCGCCATCGTCTCGCACAAGGGGCCGGCGGGCTACGCCGCCGCCCGACGGCTCGCTCACAACGACAAGCCCGTCTCCGTGCTCCTCCTGTCGGCGGCGGGCGTCGGGATCACGGCGATCCCCGCGGCGACGCTCCCGATCCCCGAGATTCCGGTGCTCAACGCCGCGATCTTCGGGTTCGCCTCCGGCGTTTTCCTCCACGTCGCGATGGACTTCCTGCCCGAGTGCGAGGCCGGCACGGAGGTCGGCGAGGTCGCCGCGCTGAGCGGGGCCGCCCACGACCGCCTCGATCGCTTCCGGGTTCACGCCGTTGCGAGCACGGCGCTCGGCGGCATCGTCGTCTTCCTCGCCTGGGGCCTCCTCGCGGTCTGACCCGACCGGCGCGATCGAGTCGAGCGAACCAGCCGGGTCGAACGGACCGGATCATTCGAACGGATCGAACCGGTCGAACCAACCGGAGTGGTCGACTCGATTACTGGATCGAGGCGAAGACGGCGGTTTCTTGTAGGTGGCCCGCCTGTTGCTCGTCGATGGTATCCACAGGCGATTCGGCACCGGACTTCACTGCAAAGCTCGGCCGCGACGAACCCGAAGAGTTCACATTGTCGGACCACTTGGACGAGGCACCGCTCGTGCTCGCCTTCTTCCCGGGGGCGTTTACTCCGCCGTGTACCAACGAGATGGTCGCCTTCCAAGACGACCTCGACCGCTTCACTGACGGCGGCGGCACCCTCTATGGGATCAGTGCGGACTCGCCGTTTTCCCAGAACGCCTTCCGGAGCGAACACGGCTTGGAGTTCGACCTGATCAGCGATATGGACGGCGAGATCATCGACGCCTACGGCCTCGGAATCGACATCGCCGACCTCGGGTTGTACGGCATCTCGAATCGCGCCGTGTTCGTCGTCGACAGCAACGGCGATATCACCTACGCGTGGGTCGCAGAGGACCCAACCAACGAGCCGGACTACGACGAAGTCCAGCAGGCCGTCGAGTCCGCCGCGTAGATCACTCGATTCTATTTTCGTGCTGTCGCGTCGGCGAGCCGTCGGTTCGAAGCCATCTTAGAGCTGAACACAGCGCTTCCAACTGCTCGATCACCGCCGTCATCCGATCGATCGCGGCTTTCCGAGCGATCGGCTACGATCCCGGACCACTCTCCGATTAGGACTCCGGTCCCTTCGCTAGCTGTGCCACCTCGTGCAGGGAGTACACCTCGTGGGTCGGCTCCACCGAGAGATCGGGTCCCCTCCCACAGTGTAGCCGGTGAACGAACGCCGAATCGATTCCCGCAGCATGGGCCGCGATCACATCGCTTTCGCTGTCGCCGACGTAGAGTGTCGACTCGTCGTCGAGATCGGCGAGCGCTCGCTCGACGTGGTAGGAACTCGGTTTCTTCACTCGAAGACTCGAGACTGTCTTCTCGCGGCTGTAGTAGGTATCGAACAGCGGCCTCAGATCGAAGAAGTCCAATACGAACTCGATAGTGCTGTGGTGGTTGTTACTCACGACGCCACAGGCTTGCGGGAGGCCTTCGATCGCCGTCATGTCGTCGTAGCACTCCCTCGTGCCCGCTCTGAACTCCTCCAGTTGCGATCGCTCGTCGTGGTACTCGCGGGCGTCCCAGAACGCGGCCACATCGAGACCCGTAGCCGTACAGATCTCTTCAAGTTCTTCGACGGTGACATCATTGACGATTCTAGTGACGTGTCGATGATCGGCCTTTTCGATACCCTGGTCCGCGAACGCGACTCGCGTGGCCTCACGCTGGGTTTCGCCCGTCGGCGGTTCGACCAACACCCCATCGCTGTCGAACAGGATCGTATCGTACCCCTTCATTGCCCGCCCCTGACCCCACGCGGTCGGTTGGTCGTTTCGATCGCCCGATCGTGCTGCTGGGCGGCTTTCACCGATGTAATTAATGTGCAAACGATGTTTCGATCGCCGCCTGCAACAGCTACAAGCGCCCGCCGACGGTAATGCGTGTATGCAACGTCAGCTCCCGCAACCACCGGACGCGGGCCTGCTCAACGCCGTGCGCTTCGGTACTGATCCGTTCCGCTTTTTAGAAGGCGTTCAGTCCCGTTTCGAGTCGATCGCTGCCGTACCCATCCCGGGTCGGGCTCCCCTTGTGGTCGTGACCGACCCTGAGTTGGCCCACGACGTGCTCGCGCGCCCGCCGGAGTTCCGCCGGGTCGCCGCGCAGGGCTCGGCCCAGCTCATCGCCGAAAACGGTGTCGTTCAGTCGGACGGCGACCTCTGGCGACAGCAACGGGGCATCATGCGCCCGGCCTTCGCCGGCAAACAGGTCAAGCGGTACGCGAACACGGTCGGCGAGCGCGTCGAGGAACTGGCCGCCGAGTGGCGCGACGCGGACGGAATCGGTACCACGATCGACGAGGACGACGTGGACGAATGCGAGAGTGAGCGACGGAACCTCCACCGGGAGATGACGACGCTCACCATCCGGGTCGCCTCGGAGATACTCTTAGGCGAGGACGTCGGCCGCGAGCGTGCGGCGCAGTTCCACGAGTGGATGGCGGTCGCCGGTCGGGAGTTCGAGTTCTCGCCGACGACGGTCAGTCCCGCATGGCTGCCCGACCGAACGGACCCCGAGTTTCGCGAGGCTGCAGAGGGCATTCGGGGACTGGCCGAGGAGATCATCGAGCGCCGCCGCGCGGAGTTGGCTGGGGGACACGCCGACGGGAACGGAGCAGGGTCGCCCAGGGGCGGTGACACGCGAAGCGCCGAGGGAACGGTCGGGGCCGAGCGTCCACAGGACATGCTGACGTTGCTCATCGAGGCCGAAGACGACCCCGGCGTCGAATACGAGCCGAACCAGATCCGCGACGAGGTTGCGACCTTTCTCATCGCCGGCCACGAGACGACGGCGCTCAGCCTCACCTATACCCTCTCGTTGCTCGCCTGGCACCCCGAAGCACGCGAGCGGGTCCGCAAGGAAGCCCAGCATGTCTTCGGCGGGGGCGGGATGGACGAAGCCAGCAATGGCAGCGCGCGCGCCGAGACGCCGGGGTACGGTCACGTCGACGACCTCGCGTACGCCGAGCGGGCCTACCGGGAGGCGCTGCGGCTCTACCCACCGGCGTGGGCCACCTTCCGGCAGACGAGCGCCGACGTTCGTCTGGGTGATTTTCGGGTGCCGGACGGGTCGGCGGTCGTTCTCCCGCAGTACTCGATCCAGCGCGACGGGCGGTACTTCGACCGTCCCGCCGAATTCGACCCCGATCGCTGGGAGGGACGGTCGCCGAACGGGGTCCCCGCGTACTTCCCCTTCGCGAGCGGTCCCCACGCCTGCATCGGGCGGAACTTCGCGCTGTCGGGTGCAACGCTCGCGCTCTCGCGGCTGACCCGCGAGTTCGACATCGACGTGCCCGAAGACGCGCTCTCTGACCTGCGTCCCACCCCGACGCTCCGGCCGGCCGGCGAGGTTCCGGTGACGATCCGCCCGGCGCAGTAGATCTACAGCTCGATTTTCGTTTCGGGGTCCGGAAGCTCCCACAGCACTTCGGGCAGAAAGGCGTCCAAGTGGTCGATCAGCCGTCGTTCCGAGACGTCCATACCCTCGCAGTGGGTTTCGGCGTCGTCGCGGATCGAGACGTGGATCTCGCCCGCTTCGACCGCGATTTCGAGCGGGAAGACCGAACACCGCGTTGGCTTCCAGTCGCCCTCGGCGTGGAGTTCACACAGCCCATCGTTGCCCAAGAAGACACAGGCCGCGCCGTCCGCTCCGACGTGTTCAGTTCTGTCCTTTCCCTCGCGGGGGACGAACTGGCGACCCCGGTGGGCCGTCGTCGCCTCGTTGAGGTCGGCGTGGTCGGTAAGTTCCGCGAAGTCCGGATCGTACAGCATCACGCCGTGGTGACAGCACCAGGTACACGAGTCGACGCACTCGAAGGTGCGCTCGGGGTCGAACTCGACGATCGCCTCACGACCCGGATGGACCTCGACCCGGCAGCCAGTCGCCCCCCGGGTCCCGACATCGGACTCGTCATGGCTCACGGGAGGGGTCCCGGTCTCGGGTTCGATTCCGGCTCCGGGGCCGTGGCCGGGGTCGGAGTCGGCTTCGGAACCTGCGTCGCGTTCGTCGCTCACGCGTTCGCTTACGTTCGTGCGCTCAAAGGACTTCGGTCGCGTGGCCGTTGCCGTGACGTCCGGGACGGCGTTGGCGGCTCCCTTCCGGAGGAACTGGACTAGCCCTTTCCCGCGTCACTCGGCACAACGGTTAGGTGCGCCGGCCCCGTGGCAGGCAGACAGGTAGACACTATGGGTGGCAAAGAACGCGAAACGTGCGGTCGTTGTGCAATGACGTCGGTGACCGGCATGGCGATGGGCGACTCCGACGCCGACAGCGACGAACGAGCCGATCGCGATCCGTTCGGCGGCTCGCGCATCGAAGTAAGCGACGCCGAACTCCGGCGGGCGTCCCCGGCGGCCTGGTTCGGCGGCGTGGTCGAACGGATCGACGAAGCGGCGACGCGACTCACCTACGGTCGCAAGTAGCACGAACGGCGAGCGCCGACAGGTAGCAGTTCTTCGCTCGCGTCGTTCCGAGCCGACAGCCGCGTCGATCCAACGGTTCTATTTCTACCGCACGAGCGTTACGAAGTGTTCGGCCTCACTCTTCGCTGTCGTCGCCTTCGCTCCCGTTGTCCTCATCGGTTGTTTCGTCTCTTTTACCCTCGCCGTCTCCGCCGTCGCCACCGGAGTTGCTGTCGTCTTCATTGCCATCGTCGCTGCCGGCGTCGTCCGGGGCCCCGGCATCGTTCGGCGGTCCAGCGTCGTCCGGTGGACCCCCATTATCGTTACCGGCGTCCTCGGGTGGGCCGGCGTCGTCCGGCGGGCCGTCGTCTTCGACAGTGGTATCGCTCGACGGCGTGTCCGTAGCGGACGTTTCCTCCGAGGAAGCGGCCGTCGTTCCGTCGTCGGCCGTCTCGTCAGTAATCGTCTCATCGGACGTCGGCTCGTTCGATTCGGTAGATTCGTCGACCGTCTCCTCGGTGGTCGTCTCCTCGGCGGTCGTTTCGCTCTCGGTCGCGGTCGCCGTGGCGGTGGTGGTAGCGGTGGCGTCCTGATCCGAGTCCGAACCGTCGGTCGACGTCTCGATGCTTTCGGTGTCCTCGGCGTCTTCGCCTTCCTCGGTCGTCGTTTCGGCCGTCTCGGTGTTTTCGTCCTCGTCGTCGTTCGCACCGTCTTCAGTCGTCTCGGCGTCTCCTTCGTTGGCCGTTTGCTCCGTCGTCCCCTGATCGTTCTCGGTACCGTCGTTCGAGTCGGCCGACCCGCCAGCATCGTCAGCGGCGGTCTCGTCCGTACCCCCACTGGTGTCCTCTGCGATGGTCGTTGAGTCGTCCGAGTTGCCGTCGTCCCCATCGTCGCCGCTGTCGTCGGCATCGCTGCCGCCGCTGCCCCCACTGTCGCTGCCGTCAGTTTCGCTACTGTCGGTCTCAGCGGTTGCAGCGCTCGTCGATGTACTGGAACCCGTCGGCCCGTCGGCGGTCGTCTCGCCTCCGGAACTACCTCTGTCGTTGCTCGCCTCGCTTCCGCCGGTGGTCTCGGCGGTCGTCGAGTCGCTGCCGTCGTCGTCGGTCGTTGTTCCAGTGGCTTTAGTGGTCCCGGCGGTTCCGGATTCCGAAGTCGTCGTATCGTCGGTTGCCGTGTCGTCCGATCCGTCGCTTGGAGCTACGGCGGCGGTATCGGTTTCGGTCGCTGACGCGGCCGTCCCGGCGGCTGTTCCGGTCGCGGTCGTCGTACCGATGTCCGTTCCGTCGGCGGCTGTCGTTCCATTGACGCCGGCTGATTGGGTGGCGTTCGTCCCCGGGGTCGTGGAGACGCTCGGTTCGCCTGCACCCGCCCCGACGTCCCCGGCTCCGCTCTCGCCGCCGCCTCCGTCTCCGGCGCTCAAGGCGGGTGTTCCGGACCCGCCGAGCGCGGTGACGAGCAGGTACCCGCCAGTGAGGATCAGGCTCGCGATAACGAGCAGGGCAACGACCGGCGCGAGGCGCTGTTCGATCGACGAGTCCTCCCCGCTATCGATCGCGCCGAGAAGGCCCGAGTCGGCCGTCGACGCCTCGCGCGAGCGAAACGTCTCGCTGCCCTGCCATCCCTCCGGCCATCCACCGCTGTCCCCATCGTCGTCAGGCATGCTGAAACCACCGTTCCGGGTCGCTCCCGGTGTTATCACGCACTGCTTGCCTCCGTCGCCGCGACAGCGTCGACTTGCGCGATTGCCTGCCGAACAGCCGCCACGGGCGGGACTGAAAGAGGCCGACCGCTCGGCGAGCGAGAACCCGCAAGCACGCCGACGGCGCGCGCAGCGTGGTTCGCAGCCAGGGCGATTCCGAAGGAATCGCTTGCAGCCGGGCAGCAGACCTGCCCGGCGACGCCGAGCGTGTCGGGGGCTTTCGAGCCGTCCAGGACGATCCTCCGTCCCCTCCAAGATCGCTAAGTTACCATTGCTATCGCCGCCACCCCAAGCGATTTGAGACGGGCCGAGCGAGGACGAGTATGTCCGTCGACATCGAACGCTACCTCAGCGTTCGCAGCGCCTACGGCGCGTCGATCGGCCCCGAGGGGAATCTGGCCTTTCTCCTGGACACGACCGGCGTCCCGCAGGTCTGGACGCTCGGCGCTCCGGGCGTCTGGCCCGAACAGCGCACCTTCGCCGACGAGCGAGTCACCTTCGTCGACTTCTCGCCCGAACGCCCCGAGTTCGTCTTCGGCATGGACGAAGGCGGCAACGAACGGACCCAGTTCCACCGCTACGACATCGAAACCGGCGACCTCGACGCCCTCACGGCCCACCCCGATGCGAAACACCGCTGGGGCGGCTGGAGCCACGACGGCGAACGCTTCGCTTTCACGTCCAATCGCCGTGACGAAGCGGTCTTCGACGTCTACGTCCAGGGACGCGGGGAAACCGGAGCGGACGCCGAACTGGTCCACGAGGGCGAGGGGTGGCTCACCGTTAGCGGCTTCTCGCTCGACGACGACCGCCTGCTCGTGAGCGAGGCGTCCTCCAGTTTCGACCAGGACCTCTACGCGCTCGACCTCGATACGGGCGACTTCGAACACTTGACGCCCCACGAGGGGCCGATCCGGTACCTGAACGCGACCTGGGGGCCCGAAGGCGAGGCGCTGTACTTCGTGACCGACCGCGAGAGCGATTCCCTCTCGCTCTGTCGGCTCGCGATCGACGACCGGCGCTTCGAAACCGTCGTTGACGACGAGTGGAACGTGAGCGGACTCGCGCTCGACGAGGACTCGAATCACTTCGTCTACACGCGAAACGTCGATGGCTACACCGATCTCACCGTCGCGGAGTTGGTGGGGGAAACCGACCTCCGGGAGTTCCCGACACCCGACCTCCCGTCGGGGATCGCCGGCGGGGTGAGCTTCGGGCCCGACGGCGAGCGCTTCGCGATCACCGCGACCGGCCGGCGGACGAACGCGAACGTCTACGTGATCGACGTCGAAACCGGGAGTACCGAGAAATGGACGCGGGCCCCGACGGCCGGCATCCCCGCGAAGACGTTCGTCGAACCCGACCTCGTGCGCTACGAGAGCTTCGACGACCGGGAGATCCCCGCATTCCTTTCGCTACCGACGGACGCCGAGGCCGAAGGCGAGGACGCGAGCACAACTGAGAGCGGCGGCGGGGTCCCGGCGATCGTCGATATCCACGGCGGGCCCGAAAGCCAGCGCCGGCCCTCGTTTTCGGCGGTCACCCAGTACTTCCTTGATCGCGGCTACGCGGTGTTCGAGCCCAATGTCAGGGGATCGACGGGCTACGGGAAGGCTTACACCCACCTAGACGACGTCGAAAAGCGGATGGACTCGGTCGCCGATATCGAGGCGGGCGTCCGGTGGCTCGCCGATCGGCCCGCGATCGATTCCTCACGGGTGGTCGCGATGGGCGGCTCTTATGGGGGGTTCATGGTGCTCGCGGCGCTCACGGAGTACCCCGACCTGTGGGCTGCGGGAATCGACATCGTCGGTATCGCCGATTTCACGACCTTTCTGGAAAACACCGGCTCGTGGCGGCGGGCGCTTCGAGAGGCCGAGTACGGTTCCTTAGAGGAGGACCGCGAGTTCCTCGAATCGATCAGTCCCCTCGCGAACGTCGGTCGGATCGAAGCGCCACTGTTCGTGCTCCACGGCGAGAACGATCCCCGGGTGCCGGTCGGCGAGGCCCGACAGGTCGCACAGAAGGCCGAGGAGGCAGGCGTTCCGGTCGAGACGCTGTACTTCGCCGACGAGGGCCACGGCTTCACGAAGCTCGAAAACCGGATCGAGGCGTACACGCGGGTCGCCGACTTCCTCGACGAACACGTCTGAGCGCGGCGACCGGCCGTCTTCCGGCCGGGTTAGAACGGTGGAACGGCGAGCGCAATATTGAATCTACTCCAAGCACCGTCAGGGCGATTGCCGTTCCGCCGCTTGAATGACGAGCGAGCACGCGTATTGTATCGACTGCTCGTGGAAGACGCGTACGGAAAACATCGACGAACGCAGCCAACTCATGCTTGATCACGCGCTCGAAGCGGAGCACGATGTCGCCGTCGTCGGAGCACGGCCGATCGGCAGGAGTGACACCGGGGGACTGCGATAAGAGGCCGGATTTGGGAGTTCCTGAAGGGGTGAAACTAATGTCGAGGAGGACAGTAGCGACAGTATGAACCTCGGACTGCGCGACACGTTCGATCACGCTTCCTGGCGAGCCGCCGTCGGGACTGCCGTCAGCTACGGCGTGATCCTGCTTGCAATGTTCCTCCTACTGTTCGTCCTGCCGTTCGTCGTCTTCTTGATTCTCTGAGCGGGATGCCCGCTGTTCGCTACTCGTTGCTCGCTACGTGCTGTCCGCTGAGTGCTGTTCGCCGCTCGCTGTTGCTCACTGTTCCTCGCTACTCGTCGCTCCCTTGGGGTCGTGTGGACAGTTCAGATGATGTCGCCGATCCGTCGGGGTTCGCCGGAGAGCGAGGGGTTCGGATCGACGATCTGGAGCACCTCGTGGTCGGTGACCTGCGGGTACGGGCGGTCGATCGCCTGCTCGACGAGCGAGCGTTCCAGCCGGAACTCGATTCCCTCATACACGACGTCGACACCGTCGTCATCGAACGAAAGCGCAGTCATACCAGTAGCTCGAGCCCCGGAAGTCAAAAGACTCGCGACCTCGGTGCAGTAGTGCTCGGTTTGAGAGTCGTCGGAGGAAGAGCTAACAGGAACGTTTCGGAAGCCCCCGGACGCTCGACTCCCGCGGCTCGCTGCGCGCTTCACTCCTTCGCTACGCTCAGTCGCTCCAGTGCTTACTTCGCTGGGGTTCGCCGACCTTCGGGAGAGCGAAGCTCTCCCGAGCTAACGGGCGCGAAGCGCCCGTGAACGCCCGGCCCCTTCCAGTCCCACCCGCAGCGGTCTCTATCGACCTCCGCACCTGACTACAATTCCCTCGACCTACTGGTGTCACTCGTATATATTCCGGACTCAATGGCGCGCGGTCGGCGGGACGCTCGGATAGTTTTAAGAGTCGGCCGCTGTAGACAACGGGTGTGCAAGTTCGGTCGGACCCGCTCTCGGAACTCCTCGTCCCAAGCGGCACGACCGTCGAGGAACGCGACCTCGTGACCGATAGCGACGTGTTCGTCGGCGGACAAAGTACCGTGGACTTCGGCGTCCGAGGCCGGACCGTGATCGCCGGCGAGCGAGTGCGCTTCGGCGGTGACATCGAAGCCGAGGGCGACTGCCGGCTCGACATGTGGTGCGACGTCGCGGGCAATGTCCTCGTCAGCGAGGACGCCTACTTCGGCGAGCGCGTCCACGTCGGCGGCCGGCTCATGGTTTCGGGCGATCTCGATATCGGCGATGACGTGGCGATCGACGAGGGCTTCGAGGCGAGCGGCTGGATCGTCATCCGCAACCCGATGCCGACGGTCGTCTTCCTGTTCATCTACCTCTCACAACTCCTCCGGCTCGGCGAGGAAGAAGCCGCCGCCGACGTCTTAGAGGAGGTGACCGAAGCCGAACCCGATCGAGACGAAACCGTCGAGGCAAACGACACTGAAAACAGTGACGACGACGCCAATAACGCCAGTGCTGACGACGAGAGCAATGATGAGGATGCCCCGCGAGCGCTCGTCGTCCCTCGAGGTGGGTACGTCTCGGACGACGCCTGGCGGGTCTCGACGCCCGCCGTCGTCGGCGACGACTGTCGACTCCACGGCAATCTGCGCGCCGAATCGATCGCGGTCGGCGAGCGCAACGAGATATTCGGCAGCCTCCGGGCTAAGGAGGACATCACGATCGGCCCTGAGAGCACGATCCACGGCGACGTCACCACCCGGAAGGGGTCGATCGCCATCGCGCCCGGCGCGCGCATGCTCGGGGACGTCTCCTGTAGCGACCTCGATCTGGGCCCCGACGTCACTGTCGACGGGGCGATCCGTGCCCGGGGCGAGGTGACGATCGGCCGCGAGGGCGACCCGCGGCCCGGATAGGTACGATAGGTACGAGAGGGGCGGCGGCCGGCGAGGACGCTACGGTCGGATGGGACATCCCCGAGCGACCGACGTCTCCGAGCGTCCAAGGCGACTCGGAGCGGCGTGGCCTGCACAATCAAGGTGGTAAGCGCGGTCGTACACCCACTGTTCGACCACCGAACCGATGTCGTCGAGTTCCTCGACACCGGTGGACGCACCTCACCGCTTCAGAAGTATCGACCGACGAACGCACGGTGCTCCGCCGCTCGCTCGTCTCGTTCGTCGGCCGTCGCATCCGCGTACCACAGCGGAAGACAGGCCATTGCGTCCAGTCGGTCGGTGAGTCGATACAGTTCCATCCGTTCGAGCGTAGCGTCGTCGAACGTCCACGAGGGTCGTTCTCGACGGTACGCCGACCGGAACGTCCCGCGGAGCTGTTTCGTTCTCTCCGGGCCGTCGTTCTCCGGCGAGAGGAGTCTAACTTCGACCTTCGCGAGGTTGTACGCCGGGTCGGCCACCGAGAGATTCGCCCAGTCGAGGACGGCCCTCGTCGCGCCGGTCTCCGGGTCGATCAGCAGGTTCCCGTACCGGTAGTCCCAGTGGTTGTACGTCGGCGGGTCCGACGCAGGGAGGGTCGGTATCGTCGCATCGAGATACGAACGGGCGTCCGGGACGACATCGGCGAATCGATCGGGGTCGTCGGCCAACTCGGGGAAGAACTCGCCCTCTGTGAGCGCGTCGAGCGTCTCGGTCACGTCCGCGAGTAGTTTCTCCTGGAAGTCCGCGAAGCGCGGGTAGTCGTCGGTATCGAGTACGGTCAGCCGTCCCTCGGAGACACCGATGCGGCCGTACGCGGGGAGCGGCCCGAGCGAGTGTAATCGTGCGAGGTTCGTGCCTGCCTCGTATACGATTCGCTCGTGGGCAACCGCATCGAGCGAGTCCGCTCGCGCCTCGTAGTTCTCGCCGTCGACGTACTCCAATAGGAAGAACGGCGCGGGGTATACCTCGTGGTCGTCGCAGTATCCGACAACCCCCGGCACGGGAATCGTCGTCTCCCGACCCACGAGGTCGAGCATGCGAGGTTCGGAGCGGGCGATCGTCGAGTCGACGAGCCCCGCCGTCGTCGCCTTCAGGGCGACCTGCCGTCGTTCGTCGTCGGTTTCGACCGTGAGGACGGCGACGAAGTCGGTTCCATACGGACTCCGCTCGATGGAGGCGACGGTCCACGTCGGTTCGAGCGTCCGAACCATCCCGCGGACCGTCGTGTCGGTGACCTCAGCGTCCGACGAGGCGGTCGTGCCCGACATGCCTCCACTCGCCACCACGGTCGGAGAAAGATTGCGATCATCACGGCCTGATGATCGGAGGCAGGGATCGGGGACGGCCGTCCAGTTCGATTGCTTGAGAACGTCCAAATGTGTCAGATGCCCAATAAACTTAGAACTATGATCTATGAACTGAATAAACGAAGCCGGTAACAAGCAAGTATGGGTAGGCGATCGAAAGGCACACGTCCGCGCTCGTAGAGGGGCATGGTATGCGCTCGATCGGATTGGCCGGCAAGCCAAACGCCGGCAAGTCCACGTTTTTCACCGCTGCGACCCTCGCCGACACCGAGGTCGGGAACTACCCTTTCACGACGATCGACCCTAACCGGGGGGTTGCCCACGTCCGTACGGAGTGTCCCTGTCTCGACCGCGAGGCGCGCTGTGACAGTGAGCGCTGTCACAACGGGAAACGCTACGTACCTGTCGAACTGCTCGACGTCGCCGGCCTCGTTCCCGGTGCCCACGAGGGTCGCGGGCTCGGCAACCAGTTCTTGGACGCGCTCTCGAACGCGGACGCCGCGTTGAACGTCGTCGACGCCTCGGGCGGGACGAACGCCGAGGGCGAACTCGTCGAAACCGGCGCGTACGACCCCGTGGAGGACCTCGAATTCGTCGAGCGCGAACTCGACCTCTGGCTCGCGGGTATCGTGAGCCGCAACTGGGAGCGCTTGGAACGGGGCTCGCGCGCGCCAGAGTTCGACTTCGACGACGCGCTCGCCGACCTGCTCGCCGGCTTCGGTGCGACCCCCGCGGAGGTCGCGGCTACCCTCCGAGCGCTCGACTATCCCGAGGACCCGAAGGCGTGGGACGAGTCCGATAAGGAAGCGCTCGCGGGCGAACTACGCGCACGCACCTTACCGATCGTCGTCGTCGCGAACAAAGCCGATGTTGCGAGCGCCGAGAACCTCGATCGCCTCCGCGAGGCCGCAACGCGAGCGGCGCCGGCGACCGCGGAGGGCGAACTCGCGCTCCGGCGGGCCGCAGGGGCGGGCCTCGTTACGTACGATCCGGGTGACTCGGCGTTCGAAATCGTCGGTGACCTGAGCGCGAAGCAGGAACGCGGGCTCGAACGCGTCCGGGCGGTGATGGCCGACTGGGGCGACACCGGCGTTCAACGGGCGATGAATACTGCGGTGTACGACCTGCTCGATTACGTGACCGTCTACCCCGTCGAGAACGAGACCCGCTGGACCGACAGCCAGGGAGTCGTCCTGCCCGATGCCGACCTCCTGCCCCGCGGTTCGACGCCAATAGACCTGGCGTACGCCGTCCACTCGGACATCGGGGAGGGCTACCTCCACGCCGTCGACGCCCGATCGGGCCGACGGATTTCCGACTCACACGAACTGGAGGAGGGGGACGTAATAAAGGTCGTAAGCACGGCCAAATAAGTCGGCTTCGACCGAACGAAATCCGGAGGGACGCCGATGACGAACGATCGCAAGCCGGCCGCCGTTCCGATCGAGGCGGTACAGTCGAGCCAGCCCTACGTGAACGGCGCGAAACTCGCCGTGGTAGTCGAACGGTTCGACTTCGACGAGCCGACCTGCGACGCGCTCTCGGTGCGGGAGATCGGCGGCGAGAAGACGCTGATCGACGGGCACACTCGGGCGGTTTGTGCCGTACTGGCCGGCGTCCGTGAACTGCGAGTGTACGAGGACATGGACGACCTGCCGATGGACCTGTACGTCGAGTGCGTGCGGTGGTGTCACGAGGCAGGTGTCACGCGAGTCGAGGACTTGGTCGGCCGCGTCGTCAGCGACGACACCTTCGAGCGACGCTGGATCGAGCGGTGTCAGCAGCAGAGAGGCGGTTGAGGCAAGCGTAGCCGTATCGAACGAACGGGATCGCTGAGTCGTGGGAACGGTGACCCCAGCGTAATCGTCCCGGGTGCAGCCGTCCGGCGGGAGTGAATCGGCTCCGGATGCTATCCGTGATCTTCGGGTCGTGGGTTGTCGTGGACTTCCGCGCCGTGTCGTTCGAGTCCCTCGCTCGAATCGAACTCCTCGCCACAGATCTCACAGACGAATCCAGTGCGTTCGGGCGGCATGGATCGCTTTCAGGACGGCGAGGCGATTAAATCGTGTGCTGGCGAATGCCGGCGAGTGCCGGTGGATGCCTGTTGCACTGGAGGATCGCACCGAGGACCACCACGGACGCCGCACGCCATAGACGCCGCACGCGGCAAGGGAACCCGCTGGCCAACCCGTCGTGCGGAGTAGGGAACTCCTCGTCAGTGGGCTTGCTGGGTGTGTTCGTCCACACCGTTGGCGTCTTCGAAGACCTCGCCACAGACCGCACACTCGCCGTGAGCAATCGCGACGTGTTGGCCGAGCCCGGCCGGCGAATCGAAGCTGAACTCGCAGGTCTTACACGCGAAGTGCTGTGTCGTCGGCATGGGAACTGACGGGTCCGGACAGGGTATACGGTTTTCGCCTGCAACGGCATCGGTGGCCGGCGGGACAGTGAGGCGAACGAAGCGGACGGAAACCGGTTCCATGCCTTTTCGCGCGACGAACAGCCCGACGTCCTTTTCAGCCCGAAAGCGTCCGTTCTCGAAACACGCTAACCGAAGCGAACGGGTCGAAAGCTCCGATACGTTCGGTATCTATCTGCGGGGACCCGGCCGCGGGTACGACGAAAGCTCGCCGTTCGGCCGGGTGACCGATATTGGGGCTAGCCGTTAGGTGCCCGGCGACCGAAGGGGGTGACTGGAGGCCCAGTCGTCACGTGAAACAGTTCCCCTCGATCTCCCGACTCGGGGACGCCCCGCCCGAGCTGCTCGCGGGCGGGCACCTCTGGATCCAGGAGAAGATCGACGGGGCGAACGTCCGGTTTGGGGTGCGCGACTCGGGCCTGCTCGTCTTCGGCGACCGAAGCGACGTCTACGAGGGCGAGGTCCCCGAACCGTACCGTCACGTCGCCCGCCACGTCCGCGAGAACTTCGACGTCGACGCGCTTCGGATCGCTGCCGAGGAAAGCGACGCGATCGAAGACGTCGCGGACGTCGTCTTCTTCGGCGAGGCGACCCACCGCCATACGATCGAGTACGACTTCGACCGGTTGCCCTCCTTTCTCGGGTTCGACGTCTGGTCGGCGAGTAGTGAAACGTTCCTGCCGCCGGACGCAGTCGAACGCGTCTTCGAGACGTTCGGCCTCACGCCGGTGAACACGTTCGCGAGAGAAGTGCGAGCGACCGACTTCGACCCCGCGTCCTACGAGGTTCCCGAGTCGGCGTGGCGAAACGGTCCCGCCGAAGGCGTCGTCCTCCGGACCAAGACCGGTTCGCGGGCGAAACTGCTCCATCCCAACTATGAGGAGGTCGACGAGACGGTACCGATGGACGGCGACCCCGCTACCCTCGCTCGGCGGTACGTGACCGATCACCGCGTCGACAAGACTGTCGCGAAACTGGAGGACCGGGGCTATGCTACCGACTTCGAGCGGGTCTACGAGGCCGTGCTGGCGGACGTCTACCGCGAGGAGCACAAACGGCTCTTTCACGGGGGCAGAGCGGTCGACAAGCGGGCGTTCCGGTCGGCCGTCGCCGCCGAGGTCCGCCGCCGTCTCGACGGCGCCTGAGCACCGGTCGGTCGCCCGGTCGCTTACGGGCGAACTCGTGGGTTCCATCACGCAACCCTTATCCGTGGACGTGTGCTTCAGTCGAATGCAATGGCGACAGGTACGGTCGACTTCTTCAACGACACGGGCGGTTACGGCTTCATCGACACCGAGGATTCGGAAGAGGACGTCTTCTTCCACATGGAAGACATCGGCGGTGACGACCTCGAAGAGGGCCAGGAGGTCGAGTTCGACATCGAGCAGGCCCCCAAGGGCCCGCGCGCGACGAACCTCACCCGGCAGTAAGTCGACTCAGTTCACGACCGCGGTATCGGGCGACGACTATCGATTTATTACTTCTTCGAGCGCTTAGCTTCGGCTTCGCTCGCGTGTAGCCCACTCAGAGCGGCAGTGTTGATTGTAGCAGATTTGCCGGAACGAGCCGCTGGGACTGCTTAGGAAGCCCCGGGATCACGGGAGAGCTTCGCTCTCTCGAACGACGTCGCCCACCGTCGCCGAGCGGTCGGCCTCTTCCGGTCCCACCCGTGACGAGTTGTGTTGACTTCGATTGCTAACGAACTATCGCCCGAGGGTTGCACAGCCTTTTGTCCCCTTAGGATCGCGGTTCTGACGATCGACGCCCCGGCTGGCTATACGGGATAGGAAACCTTCACTACCGACCGTGAGACCACCGCCACAGTCCCGGCCTCGACAATTCCCGTAGAACTCCACCGAACCGATCGTGACGTCGAACGATTCTCACTATCCGGCCTATGGTTTTACTTTCACTTCGGCAGGCTAGCGATTTTTACAGTTTCGTCTGTTCGTACGGTATGGTCGCCCCCCGACCTCCGGCCTACGACATCGAACGGTATCTCAATATCCGAAGCGCGAGCGAGCCGTCGTTCGGTCCCGACGGACAACTTGCGTGCGTTATGGACACGGCCGGCGTCCCACAAGCCTGGCGTCTGGATGCCCCGGGAGCCTGGCCGGAACAGCTCACCTTTCACGAGGAGGCGGTCGGGTTCGCCGACTTCTCGCCGACGCGCGACGAACTCGTATTCGGTAATGCATAACGGCGGCGACGAGCACAGACAGTTGTTCCGTCTCGCCGGCGACGGCAGCGAAGAACTGAACCTCAGCCGCCATCCCGAGGCGATCCACAACTGGGGCGGCTGGAGCCACGACGGCGAGCGGATCGCCTTTACCGTCAATCACCGGTCACGCGCCGATTTCGACGGCTACGTCCAGCACCGCGACGAAATGGGCACCGAGGCCGACCTCGTCCTCGACGGCCGGGGGACTGACCCGCTACTCGCCGGTGGCTAAAGCCCGGACGACGAGTTCTTTCTTTTCCACGAGTTCCACTCGAACACCGACCACGACGTCCACCTCGTCGAACTGGCGTCGGGTGAAATAACTCGTCTCACCGCCGGTCACGGTCACGACGACCACGACAACGGCGACGACGGCGAGGGCGAGGGCCGTGAAGACGATCGCAACGACAGCGACGATAGCGACGGGGGCGATGGGGTTCGCTACGGGGCGATCGAGTGGGGACCCGACGGGGACGTCCTCTACGTCGCGACCGACCGCTTCGCCGATACGCTCGAACTCGCGACGCTCGACGTGGCGACGGGCGACGTGGAGGTCGTATACGACGGCGGCGACTGGAATGTCTCGGACGTCCGGATCGACCACGGTTCGCGGACGCTCGCGGTCGCTTGTAACATCGAGGGCTACAACGACGTCCCCGGGTTCCATCTCGACGCCGACCGAGAATTGCAGCCCTTACCCGAACCCGACCTTCCCGACGGCGTCCTGTCGTGGCGTTCCTTCGGTTCCGACGGCGAGTCGATCGCCGCTGCCGTCTCGACTCCGACGGAAAACACAAACGTGTACGTCACGGAGCGCGATATCGGCGAAACCGAGCGGTGGACGAACGCCGCGACGGCCGGCATCCCGAAGGAGACGTTTCGTGCCCCCGAACTCGTTCGTTTCGACTCCTTCGACGGGCTGGAGGTGTCGGCTTTCCTCACCGTTCCCACCGCTGCCGACGGCGACGGTGATCGCGGTCCGTTCCCGGTTGTCGTCGATATTCACGGCGGCCCGGAACGCCAAGCCCGTCCCTCCTTCAGCGTTCTCCATCAGTATTTCCTCGCGCAGGGCTACGCCGTCTTCGAGCCGAACGTGCGTGGCTCGTCCGGATACGGCCGCGAGTACATAAATCTCGACAACGCCGAAAAACGGATGAACGCCGTCGCGGACGTCGCGGCGGGTGTCGAGTGGCTTGCTGATCGCCCGGCGGTAGACCGCGATCGCGTCGTCGCCTACGGCCGTTCGTACGGCGGCTACATGGTTCTCGCGGCGCTCACGGAGTATCCCGACCTGTGGGCCGCGGGCGTCGACATCGCCGGTGTGTCGAATCTCGTTACTCTCCTAGAGAACACCGGGGAGTGGCGGCGCGAGCACCGCGAAGCCGAGTACGGCTCGCTGGAAAACGAGGCGCTGCTCGACGATATCTCGCCGATCAACAGTGTCGAGAACGTTCACGCTCCGCTTTGCGTTCTCCACGGTGCGAACGACTCGCGCGTCCCCGTCGGCGAGGCCGAGCAGATCGCCCGAGCGGCAAGCGAACACGTTCCGGTAACGAAACTCGTCTTCGAGAACGAAGGACACCACATCAACAAAGTAGAAAACCGCATTACCGCGTACGGAACGGTCGTTAAGTTCCTCGACGAACACGTTTGAGCGTACCGTTTCACGCGATGCTACAGGTCCCGATCGAGGTGTCGAGCCGCTTTGAGTGCGAGCGCGGCGATCGTCAAGGTGGGATTCATCGCGCCGCTCGTCGGAAACACGCTCGATGAAGCGATCGTGAGGTTCGACACATCGTGGGTCCGTAGCCGCGCGTCGACGACGCTCTCTGCGGGGTCGGTCCCCATCCGCGTCGTCCCTGTGTGGTGGTAGGCCGGCCCGGTGTTCTCCGGGCCGACGCTCCAGGTAATATCGGCTCCCAGTTCTTCGAGGATCGCACGCTGGATTTCGTTCGCCCGCTCCAGAGTGCGTCTCGTCCGGCTGTCGATCGACCACTGAACGTCGGGCACGGGATTGCCGTGGTCGTCGGTCGTGGTCGGGTCGAGCGCGATCCGGTTTTCCCGTCGTGGGAGTTGGCCGACGAGCCCGCCCATTGCGATGTGGGTGCCGTAGTCGGCCTTTACCGATTCGAGCAGGTCGTTACCCCACATGCCGTCTTCGAGCGCGGAGGCGACCGGCGACGGGCCGGCGTAGTTGAGGAACTCGAACTTGATCGGGCCGAAGTCACCCTCCTTGCCCGGAATCATTCCCTCAGTACCGCTCGTCTCCCGCCCGGGATCGTCGTAGAACTGGTGGGTCCCGCTCGTCATGAACCCGACGTGTTTCTGCCGGGTCCGTCGATCTAACGTGCCACCTACCCCAGCGAACAGGTGCTCCATGAAGTACCGACCCACCGCCCCCGAGGAGTTCGCGAGCCCGTCGGGGTGCTGGGGGGATCGCGAGAGGAGGAGCAGTCGCGGGCTCTCGACGCCGCCACAGGCGACGACGAACTGTCGTGCCTCCTGAGTGTGCTCGCCGTCGGGCGTCGCGTACGTCGCTCGCGTGACCCGCCGGCCTGACGAGTTGGTCGCCAGGCGCTGGACCGGCGCGCGGTCGATCACGCGCGCGCCCTCCCGTTCGGCCGCTGCGGCGTGGGTCGAGGCGTCGTACTTCGCGCCGGAGGGACAGACCGGCTGGCAGGTGCCATAGCCCACGCAGGCAGACCGCCCGCCGTGGGCCTCCGAGTTGCGGGCGTTGGGAACCGAGTGGGTCGTTACGCCGAGTCGCTCACAGGCGTCGGCGAAGATCGAGTCGCTGTACGACGGCGGAAACGCAGGTAGGGGAAACGGTTCGTTCCGAGGCGGCGCGAAGGGATTGTCCGCCGCGCCCGCGACCCCCAACTCCCGCTCCGCGCGGGCGTAATAGGGCCGGAGGTCGTCGTACGACAGCGGCCAGTCCGCGCCGACGCCCTCGCGGCTCCGGCGTTCGAAGTCCGCGGCGTGTAACCGCATCACCATCCCCTGCCAGCGCAGCGTCGACCCACCGACGCCCTTCGCGCGCGCGGCGTTGAGCGGGTACTGACGGGGGCCGGAACTCGAAAAGGCGTCGCGCGCCCCGCCCATCTCCCAGACCGCGTCGTTCGAAAAAGTCGGCCGGATTGCGCGCTCCATTCGTTCGGGTCGCGACTCGAAGTCGAAGCGCGGGCCGGCCTCTAAGACCACGACATCGTGACCCTTGCCCGCCAGCTCGTTCGCGACCAGCGCGCCCGCCGGGCCCGAGCCGATTACACAGACGTCGACCCGCGTCGAGGGCGTCCGATCGACCCCGTCCGTTCCGTTCGTCCCGTCGGACGTGCCCGAACGGTTCGCTCCGTTCGGTCCGCTTAATCCGCCGGCCTCGCTCGACCCGCTCACGCGGCGGGCCTCCCTCCCGTTCCCTTGACGTCGCCGGCACGACCGGGGACCCGGCTCAGGACGCGACGACGAGCACGCCGAGCGACTGCTGCCGGCGACCTCCCATCGATCCTGTCGGTCGTCGCTGTGAGCGCGTTCCGGTGCGTCGGCTCCATCGTCTATATTTTCGGTGATCCTAAACTTATAGCTTGTCGTGTTCCGTCGGCTGCCCTGGGCCGCTCGATATCGCCCTCGATCACGACTGCTCTGTGTGGCGTGGCGCGGCAATTCAAGCCTCGGGTTCGATCCGCTCTCTGAAGACCTCTCGGCGTTCGGCGGAGGTGACGACGTGTTCGACCGTGATCGGGCCGTTCTGTTGCACTCGGACGGCCTCGATCGCGTCCAGTTCGACCCGCTCGGTCGCCCGGTAGGTCTCCCCAGCGGGTAGGCTCCCAATGGCGTTCCGGCGCTCGCGTAGCGTCGTCCCAGCGCTCCTGAGTTCGGTTCGGACGGTCACGTCGTGGGCGTCTCCGGTGCCGGCGTTCGTGAGTGCCGCGCGCAACTCCCGACAGGTCCGTCCGCACGGTTCAGGCGGCGTGGTCTCTAGCTCGAACTCGACCGCCGCGCCCGCCCGTCGAGCGTCCGCGGCGACCTGCGCGCGGTCGGCCTCCCATGTCGAACCCTCGTCGAACGCCTCGCCGCCAGCGCTCGCGTCCCGACTGCTGGCGTTCCCGGCCCCGGCACTCTCGTCGTCTCCGGTGCCGGCGTCGCTGCCGCGTTTCCCGCTTCCCTCATCGGGCCCTCCGCTTCCACTACCACCGCTGCGTCCGGTTGCCTCGTCCGCTGCCGTCGTCTCCGTGGCTCCCGTGTCACTGCCGCGTTCGGCGGTCGCCACGTCCGACGCGCTCGCCGTCGCCCCGTTCTCCGGGTTCCGGCCGCTCGACTCGGTCGGTGCTGGCTCCCACTCCCGCTCGGCCGGCGAACCGTCCGCTCGGTCGCCGTCTCCCGGGTCGCCGCCGAGACAACCGGCGAGCGCGGTAAGCGTCGCGAGGCCGCTCGCGACGAAACGCCGTCGGCGCATTCGTTCATAAGTCGGTGTTACTCGATACAAAAAAGGTACGACTGGGCAGCGAGCGGCGGGCGGCGAGCGACGGGCGGCGGACGACTGATCGCCGCTCTCAGGCGACCCGCACCGAGTGGCGAAGCGTGCCGATCCCCTCGATCGTAATCGCGACCTTATCGCCGTCCACGAGCGGGCCGACCCCTTCGGGGGTGCCCGTGAGGATCACGTCGCCCGCTTCGAGCGTTAGATACGTCGTGATCTCGGCGATCAACTCCGGTACGGAAAAGACGAGCTTCGAGCGCGTCGAGTTCTGTTTCACCTCGCCGTTCACGGACAGCCGGATCGAGGCGTCCGCTGGCACCTCCCCGGGCGTCGCGAGTACCGGCCCGAGCGGCGCGGCGTTGTCGAAGGCCTTCCCGCGCACCCAGTTCTGTTCCGCGCGCTGGTCGTCGCGGTTCGAGAGGTCGTTCCCGCAGGTGAAGCCCCTGACGACGCCCATTGCCTCGGCTTCGCTCACGTCCCGGCACCCCTCGTCGATCACCACGCCCAGTTCGGCTTCGAAATCGATCCGCTCCTTGCCGGCCGGCAGGTGAACCGTCGCCCCGTGACTCGACACGGCGTTCGGTCCCTTGAGGAATAACAGCGGCCGATCGGGTACTTCCGAGTCGCGTTCGGCGGCGTGGTCGGCGTAGTTGCGTCCCACACAGACGATCTTCGTCGGCTCGCAGGGCGCGAGCACGTCCACGTCCCCGACCGGATACGTTCGGTCGCCGAAGCGGACCCGAACCCCGCCGCTCGTTCCGTCATCGCGTCCTTCGTTCTCGCCGTCCCCGTCGAGCCACTCACCGATCCGGACCGTGCCCGCCGGATCGCGGAACCTGACACGTCGCATAGCGGGTGCCTCGGTCGAGGGTCGAATAAGCGTTGCCGACGACCGGCTGCGCTCTCGTCACGCTTTCGCATGGAAAACCACCATTGCGACATAAATGGAGCCCGACAGAAGCTGCCTCGGGTGGGACTGGAAGGGGCCGGGTGGTCGACTCGGGGGGCTCGCTGCGGTCCTCGTCGCTCCCTTCGGTCGCTCCTACGGTCCTTGCTTCGCCTGCCTTCGCCGAGCGCCCGGGGGCTTCCTAAACGGTCTCAGCGGCTCCCGCTAAAACCGACTTCTATCAACACTACCTTGGTATCGACACACAGTGGAGCCGCTCGTAGGCATGAGTTAAGTAATCGACGCGAGTACCAAGGGACGCAATGGAACTCACCTGGCACGGCCACTCGACCTGGCACGTTTCGGTCGGCGATACGACGCTGTTGATCGATCCCTTCTTCGACAACCCACAGACGTCGCTCGAACCGGCCGACGTCGACGAGCCCGACTTCCTCTTGCTAACCCACGGCCACCCCGATCACGTCTCCCACGCCGCCGAGTTCGACGGCGCAACGGTGATCGCAACCCCCGAGATCGCCGCTTACGCCGAAGAGGAGTTCGGCGCGGCAGAAAGCGTCGGTATGAACATCGGCGGCACCACCCAGTGCGGCGACGCCTACGTTACCATGCACCGGGCTGACCACACCAGTGGACTCGGCATGGGCTACGACCGGGAGGTCGGGATGCCCGGCGGCTTTCTCGTGAGCACCGAGCAACCGAATCGGAACGGCTCGGGGACATCGTTCTATCACGCCGGCGATACGGGCTTGATGAGCGAGATGAAAGACGTCATCGGCCCGTCCCTCCAGCCGACGGCGGCGGCGGTGCCGATCGGCGACCACTTTACGATGGGGCCCTGGCAGGCCGCGATTGCGACCGAGTGGATGGACGCGGAACACGCCTTCCCGATGCACTACGACACGCTCCCGCCGATCGAACAGGACCCCCAGGACTTCGCGAACGAAGTCGCGAACTCCGATAGCAGCGCCGAGGTCCACGTCTTAGAAGGCGATGAGACGTTCGAACTGTAGGGCGGCCGGTAGTCGCCGATCGATCACCGATCACCAACCTTCGATCTCTTCGCTTTTTACCGAGCCGATCGTCGGTCAACGAGCGACGGTCTCGGCGCGCCGGTTTGCCCCGCTATTATGGCCGTCGCGTTCGGGAAAAGATCGTGAGCGACAGCGATACGACGACAATCGCGCTTGCCTGCCAGGGCGGCGGCAGTCACACGGCCTACATTGCCGGCGTTCTCGCCGAACTCGCGCCGGTGATTGACGTCGGCAACGGCGGCGTCGGTGACGGCAGTGACCACGACAGTAGCAGTGACGGTAGCGACCGTGACGGCACCGATACCAGTAACGGTCGAACCGATCGAGGGTATCGGCTCACCGATGTCAGCGGCACGTCCGGCGGGGCGTCGTGCGCGTTGCTGTGGTGGTACGGCCTCCTGACCAGCGGTCCCGAGCGCGCACGTACCCTCTTAGAACGCTTCTGGACCCGAACAGCCGCACGTTCGCCGCTCGACGCGATCACGAACGACGCGGCTGTCGGGACCGTTACGTTGGAGAACAGCGGGGTTCCCGTCCCCGACGTCAGCCCCTACGCCTCGCCGGCGTCGGCCTACGCTCGTACGCGCTTGCGGAACCTTCTCACCGACCTGATCGACTTCGAGCGGGTGCCGGACCTCGCCGCTCGATCGCGGTCGTCGCTTCACGTCGGGGCGGTCGACGTGGTGCGGGGCGTCCCACGGGTCTTTCGTAGCAGGGCAGTCACGGTGGATGCGATCCTCGCCTCGGCCGCGATACCGACGCTCTTTCCAGCCGTGACGATCGACAACCGGACGTACTGCGACGGCCTCTTCGCGGCGAACCCCCGATCGCCGACCTCTTATCGAGTCCGAAGGAAAACACTCCCGACGAGCTATGGATCGTCTCGGTCAACCCGCGTGCTCGGGCGGACGTCCCGCGCGGACTGCGCGAGATCGCCGATCGCAGAAGCGAGTTATCGGCGAACCTCTCGATCGCGAAGAACGTAGCCTTCATCGAACAGGTAAACGAGTGGCTCGCCGCCGGCTACCTCCCTGAATCGGAATACAAACACGTGGACGTGCGCTTTCTCGACCTCGATCGGGACTTCTCGCTCGCCTCGAAGCTGAATCGCGATCCGGACTTCCTCGACGGACTGATCGCGGCAGGCTGCCGTGACGCCGTGGCCTTTCTCGCGGACGGGCGAGACGGGTAGGGTGGGTGAGTCGACGGTCGTACCGATACGTTCGCTGTCGACCGTCTCACCCGCTCTCGGGGTCGGCGACCGTTAGGTCGAACCCCCAGTCGAACTCGGCGATCGGCTCCCGGTCGGGGGTGTTCGTGAGCGAGTCGTCGGGTTGTAGCACCCGAACCGACTCCTCGAAGCGGTAGGTTCCCGCGAGGAGGTAGCTTTCAACCTGGTAATCGTCCCAGACGGCGTACTCGTTCGTCACCGATTCGTCCTCGGCGTAGACGCGGTTCTCACAGCCGATCGCCGCCCACGATCTCGGCCGACTCGAGTCGGCGTCGCGTGTCCAGCGGTCGCTGTCGCGGTCGATCCACTCGTCGCTGCCCGGCGGATGAAGGAACAGGCCCGGCTGTTCGCTTGCGCCGCGGCTTCGATTGAACAGGGTGCAGGCACCCGTCCCGACCGAGAGCCGCCGCTGTTCGCCCTCGTTCGTCGTCGTGACCCGCAGCCGTGCGGTGTGCGAGGCGGCGATCGTCGCTTCTAGGAGTTCGACGTCGATACGGAGGTCGTACTCCCGTTCGGTGTCGTCCGCCTCGGCGAGCGAGACGCGCCGCTGAACGGTCTCGCTGGTCGGTTCGTCGGTATCTCGTGTTGTCGAACCGTCCGTCGACGGTTCGGTCGCTGTCTCCTTCGGATCGATCGCGGCGCTAACCCACCCGAACAGGATTCTGAGAGCGAACGCGGTGACGACGAGCGGCGCGACGAGTACCAATCCGGCGAGCAGGTTGT
>PXRY01000082.1:0-8255 GCA_003022925.1 Halobacteriales archaeon QS_8_65_32
ATGCAGCCACACCTGCTGGTGCCGAACGCCGACGGCTTTCCGGCGTACTTCAACGCGGCGATCCGGTCGTTAGGGCCGGTGCTCGCACTCGGGACGAACGCCCCCTTTCTGCCGGCCGATTGCTACGAGGCCGGGCACGGACCGGAGGACCCGATCGAGGCCGACGATCCGCTCGCCACCGTCGATCGGGCACCCCACGAACTGCGGATTCCGATCTTCGAGCAGTCGATGAATGTCGACTCCCCTGGGAAGGTTCGGGTTCCGCGGGACGTCGGGTCGGTCACTGAGATCGTCGATCGACTGCTCGACGACCGGGTATGCGCGCCCTTCCTGCGCGAGTGGGTCGCCGGCGAGGCGGGCGCGGACGTCGAAGCGGACTCGGGGCCTGGCGCGGATCTGAATGACGGCGAGAGGACCGGGAAGGGGGTGAGCACCGCTACGGCTACGAACGGCGATATCGATACCGACACCGATGCCGGCGAGGAGTACGCGGCCGGGCTATGGGAACTCGACTACAAGCGCAGTACCTACTGGCGTTGGGTGCGCCCGGTCTTCGGCGGGACGCCGGTGGAAGGAGCCTGTGACGGCCGTTCGCTGCGGATCGAGTACCGACCCCTTCCCACCCAACCGAGCACGGAGGACGTCGCGGGACTCACGGTACTCGTCGCCGGACTGCTACGGGGGATCGTCGCAACCGACCATCCGGTGTCGGCGCTGCCCTGGGAGGACGCGAAGCGGTGTTTCTACGACGTCGTTTCGAACGGCTTCGACGCCGATCTCGCATGGGTCACGCAGGACGGAGAGCGGACGAGCGATCTCGATGCCGTCTACGAGGACCTCTTTGCGGTCGCCAGGGAGGGGTTGGCCGAACAGGGAGTCACCGACGAGACGGCCGGTCGGTATCTGAGGCCGCTCGAAGCGCGTGTCGACGCGCACACAGCCCCGAGCGACTGGAAGCGACGGAACGTGCGAGAACGCGTCGAAGCGGGCGACGACGTGGAAACCGCCATCATCGGCATGCAGCGCGAGTACATCGAGCGGGCGGGAACACCGTTCGTCGAATGGCTGTGAGGTCCATCCGACAGTCACGATACGGATACCGGATCGAACGAACGATTTAGTAGTTCCGCTCGATCGATTATCAATGCTCCTTATTGGCAGCGACGACGGCGTCTATCGCGTCGACAAATCCGGCGAGTCGGCGACCGCCAAAGCGACGAAGCTCCTCGATACCGGTCGTGTGAAGCGACTTCGGCGATTCGAAGGGATCGAAGGGGTGTTCACAGCCACGACAACGGGGCTTTACCGATCGGTGGACGGCGAGCGGTGGACGGAGCTGGGCGTCCCGCAGGAGAAGGTGTACTCGGTCGCCGCGGATCTCTCCGGTGAGCGGCTTTACGCCGGGACACGGCCAGCACGCGTCTACGTCACTGAATCGATCGGCGCAGGGTCGATCGACGGCGAGGAGACGACCGCGGTGAACGTCGAGTGGCGCGAGTTGGACGGATTCCAGGAGCTCCCCTCGCGAGACGAGTGGCGGCTCCCCCGTCACGACGATCTCGCGCAGGTCCGTGACCTCCACGTTGACCCTGGGACGTCGAAACGAGTCGTCGCTGGCGTCGAAGTCGGCGGCGTGCACGTCAGCGAGGACGGCGGTAGGTCGTGGGACGAGCGATCCTACGGCGTCGACGACGACGTTCACGAGCTCCGGGTCGTCGATCCGGGGGAGTACGTCGCCGCCACTGGTCACGGACTCTATCACACGAGCGACGCCGGCCGAACCTGGAGGCGACTGGACCGATCGGTCACACAGTCGTACTTCAGAGCAGTGTTCTCGATCGACGATACCGTCTACGCATCCGGAGCGCTATCGAACTCCTCGACATGGGACGACGACGATGCCGACCCGGCGCTGTTCGCATATCACGGTGATGACTCGCTCGAAGCCGTTGCACTCCCGCGCGAGGACGAGACCGTTACCGGGATGACCGCGGTCGAGGGGGATCTCGCCGTGGCGACGCACCGGGGAAGCCTATTCGTGAGGACGGCAAGCGACTGGGAGGACGCAGGTACGTTCTCCGTGCCCGGCGAACTCACCGGTCGATACACGCCGGTCACGTCGGATAGCGATCGAGACGCGTGGTTCGAGATCGGATAGCGAGCGAATCACCGACGGACCGCCGTAAAGTGAAAGGAGAGAGCGGGGAATTCGGTTCGTCACGAGTTCCGACGTCCTCGGCTGGAGAGTGCCCGAGGCGAACGCTTAGAGACGGTCGAGCACGGCCTCCGCGTCGTAGGCGAGCGAGAGTTCCCGCGAGCGCCCGCGACCCTCTAATTCGGCGTAGTCCGCGGCGATGATGCCCAGCTGGGTGAGTTTGTTGACGATCTCGGAGTACCGAGTATAGCCGAGGCCGGTCTCCTCGTGAAAGGTCTCGTACACCGTGCCGGCCTGCTCGCCGTCGCTCCGCGCGATGACCTCCACGAGGGTTTGTTCGGAGTCGGTGAGCCCTCGGAGGCTGCGCGAGAGGTGGACGTACTTCGATTTCTCGTAGGCCGCATCGATGTCCTCGCGGCCGATCTCGGAACTCGCGCGCATCTCGGCGCGCAGGCCCGCCCGACGCAACAGGTCGATACCCACCCGCAGGTCGCCGGTTTCGGCGGTGAGTTCGGCGACGCGATCGAGGTCGGTCGTGGTAATAACGTCGTCGCGCAGGCCTCGCTTCACTCGTTCACCCAAGATGTCGGCGATCTCCTCGGGGTCGTAGCGCGGGAAGTAGACGTCCTCCGGCCGGAAGACGCTCTGGACCCTGCCATCCAATTCGGCGATAACGTCGAGGTCGAGGTCCGAGGAGATCACGATTACGCCGATACGCGCGCCCGAATGGGCCTCGTGGGCGCGAAGCAGCGAGTAGAGCGTATCGGAGGCTTCGGACTCGTAAAACAGGTAGTTCACGTCGTCGAGCGCGACGACCAAGACCTCGTCCTCTGCGACCAGGTGATCGGTGACCTGGCCGAACAGCTTCTTAAACGAGATCCCCGAGGAGGGCGGCTCGTATTCGAAGATGCCTTCGAAGATCCTGGAAAACACCGAGTAGCGGGTCGAATCGACCTGGCAGTTCACTCGCACCGAACGGACGTCGGTTTCGGCGTCGAGCCGGCCGAACAGTTTCTGCACGGCCGTCGTCTTGCCGGTGCCCGGCGGGCCATGTGCTATTACGTTGAGCGGCCGGGAGCCACGCGCGGCGGGCCGCAGCGCGTACTGGAGCGTCCGCGTCTGTGACTCGCGATGGAGGAAGGCTTCGGGCAAGTAGTCGATCTCGAAGACGTGTTCGTCCCGGAAGACTGACTCGTCCCAGCCGAGCATCCCCCCGTCGCCGTCGCCATCAGCCATTACTTTCACCTCGGTGGTAGTGGTCTTGAGGGTTTCGTCTCGGCGGCATCGATCGGTTCGAGACGAGCCCGAACGGCGGCGAGCGGACGCGACGGCGCTCGATTAGCCCGACTCGCGCGCGTCGAACTTCGCGAGCAGGCGGCCGTAGAACCCGTCCCCGCCGGCACCATCACCGCCGCTGTCGTTGCCCTCACCGGTCTCGGTGCCGTTGGCCTCGTCGACGTCGCTTCCGTTCTCGCTCGTCTCACCTACCTCGCCCGTCTCGCCGGCGAGTTTCTCGACGATGAGTTCGGGTGTCGAGCGCGCGAGCAGGTCCTTCTTCGGCGAGCGATCGACCTGGAGTTCCCCGTCTGCGAGGCCCGTCGCTTCGATACCGTCGACCGCGACCGGGAAGTCCGCGACCTCGCGGATCTCGCCGGCCAAATGTGAGACGAACACCGCCGTCGCCCCGCGCTCGGAAAGCGCTTCCAGGATGCCGGCGATGATGACCGCGCTCGCGCCGGGTTCGGTGATACTCTCTAACTCGTCGACGAGCACCAGCTCCCGGCCGCCGCCGGTCGCGAGGCCGGCGAACTCGGTGAGCGTGTGTTCGAGTGCGCCGGCGTCGAGCGTCCCTGTCGATTTCGCCCGGTAATGAAGCCGTTCGACGCGCTCGAAACGGGCGGACGCGGCGGGAACGGGAAGCCCCATGTGCGCGAGGATCACACACAGTCCTATTAAGTCGAGCGTCGAGGTCTTCCCGCCGCTGTTGACCCCCGATAGTAAGGTGATCCCCGAGACCGCGTAGTCGATCGGCTGCACGGCGTCGAAGGGCACGTCGAGCAGCGGCGACCGACCCCCCTCGATGCGAAAGCCCGAGACTTCGGAACTGGACCCTGAGTTCTCGTTCACGCTCCTGTCCGCATCCTCGACGGTTGGCATCGAACACTCGAAGTCGCGGGCGAAGCGCGCGAGCGCGAGTTCGACGTCGAGTTCGAGCGCGTCGCGGACGAGCGTCTCACAGTCGCCGCGCAGTCCGGCGAGATCGGCGGCCAGATCGCGTTTGAGCCGTGCTGCACGCCGGTCGCGGGCGGCCTCCAGTTCCTCGCGCAGGCGAGAGACGGCTTCGGCGTTGCGCTCGACGGGGAAGGTCGGCTCGTCGTCGAAGACCTGCCGGGCGAGGGCGACCTCCTCGTCGGCGAGCGCGAGGGCGTCGATCAGGTGCTCGCGGGCGGCGTCGACGGCGGCGGCGTACTCGTCGGCGAGTTCGCGCGAGAGAAGGGAATCGACGCCCGCGCCGCGCTCGACGAGCGAGAGCAGATCCGCGCCCTCGATCGTGACGTCGCGTTCGGCGATCGCTTCCTTTAGGCGGTCGTCGGCGACGCTTTCTGCTACGCCGATCACGCCTTCGAGGTCGGCGGCCGCTTCGGTCAGGCGATCGAGTTCGGCGTCGTCGGCGACCGATCCGTCCGCTTCGAGGCGCGAGAGCGCGTCGTCGAGCACGGCGAGGTCACAGGGCGGATCGAGGTCCGCGCGGCGGCCGACCGCCGCGGCCGCCCGGAGCGAATCCCGATTCCTCGCGAAAAACGACAGCGTCCGCTCGGGGACGATCTCCTCGGGCGAGTCGAGGGCGTCGGGCCGAACCCTGACGTCGCCCTCGATGTCCACACCACTGAAGCTCTCGTCGAGTGCGATCACGGTCGCGTACCCCCGAGCGAGTTCGGCGAGGTCGCGGGCGTCCTCGACGAGTTCGACGGAGAGTTCGGGTATTCGCTCGCGGGCGTCCGAGTAGGTCTCCGCGTCGGTCGTTGCGAGGCAACGATCGCGAACCCGGACATCGGTCGGCGCGGAGAGGCGTGCAACGCCCGCGAGCGCTTCCGTGACGTCGGGGTCGGGTTCGCGGGCGGTCGCGCGCTCGGCGAACGTTCTGGCTTCTTCGATCCGGGAGGCCCTCGCGCTCGGGTAGAAGGTCTCCAAGCGTTTTTTCGCGTAGTCGGAAGTCGCCCGGATCGTCGTGCGTGTGGCGGATCGCCGCCCGGGCAATGCGGGCCGCACGGCCGTCGGTGATCCCCGACGCGCTTGCGAGCGTCGCCACGTCGCCCGTTTCGAGCGCGCGCTCGGGGTCGTCGAGCTCGGCCAGCGCCGTCGCCGTCTTCGCGCCGACGCCCGGGATCGACTCGGTGTCCACGTTCGTTCTCTTTTTCCCCATTGAACAAAACCCCTCGGGAAGCCATTACCCCTCGCTTCTCGGTCGACGACCTCGATGTACCCTCCCAGCGTCACTCCCCGAGGTCGTGATCGAACTCCTCGCTCGCGAGCGCTTCGAGGCGGGCTCTGACGTCCTCTGCGGTCCCTTCGTCAAGGTCATCTATCGAGTCGACGCCATGAGCCGTTCCGAGGGCGTTCGGATTGAGATTCCAGTCGAAATCGACGATCGGGAATTGGAGATCGGTGAAGTTCCCCGGCGGAAAGCCCGACGCCGAGAGCACGAACGCGTCGGTGATCTCCCCGAGGTCGTCGGTTTCGAAGCCCCTCTCCCGTGGCGCGCTCCACTCGGCGGTCGTCGTGCCGAATAAAACGTTTTTACCTATGTCTACTGCGGGGTGTGTTTCGGTATGGGCAAGAATTGGACCCCATCGCGACGAACCGTTCTCCGACTCGGCACTGCCGGCCTCGCCGGTGCGATCGGCTATTCCGCCACTGCGGCGGCCCTCGAAAACGAGTTGCGGATCGCGGCGGTCGGTGAATCGGCGAGCTACGACTTCGCTGTGAGCGGCGACCTCAAACCGGGTAGTGACTTCGACGAGGGCACGGACTCGATTTCGGGCTCCTCCGGAAGCGGGACGATTGGCGGCCGTGGCGTCGACGATTTCACTTTCTCCGGGGAGGTCACCGATTTCTCCTCCGAGGGACCCCTTCGCGTGTTCGTCAACGGCGAGGAGGTCGATCCTGCGTCGCTCGGTTCCGGGAGCGACGACGGTGGTTCGGACGGCGAAGATGGCGGATCGAGCGGTGACTCGAATCGAACAGAGTTGATCGTTTCCGATCCCGATGGCGGCCAGCCAAACGACTACCGCTTTACCGTCAGCGGCGACGTCGAAGCGCTCGACGATCCGCGGGGCGACAGCGCCGACGGCGAAAGTGCCTCTGGAACTGTGTACGGCGGGTCGGACGGGTATTCGTACTCCGGTGAGGTCACCGCCTTCAGCTACGACGGCGAGATAGGAGTGACGATCGATGGCGAGGCAGTTGACCCTGCCTCGCTTGGCTCCGGGGATGAGGACTCCGAAGACGACCCGACCGGTGACGGCGACCCGTCGCGGGAACTCCGAGTCGAAGCGGTCGGCGAGTCGGCCCGCTTCGAGTTCACCGTGAGCGGCGATCTCGAAGCAGGCCCGCGATTCGACGAGGGGACCGATTCGATCTCAGGGTCGTCCGGAAGCGGGACGATCGGCGGTCGGGGCGTCGACGATTTCGTTTTCTCGGGAGAGCGAGGAACCCAATGGAGGGTCGGGTTCGAAGGTACTCGTCGTTTCGGACCCCGACGGTAGCCGGCCCAACGACTACCGCTTTAGCGTCAGTGGCGACCTCGAAGCGCTCGACGACCCGCGTGGCGATGACGTCGACGGCGACACGGCTTCGGGTACCGTCTACGGTGGGTCGGACGGGTATTCGTACTCCGGTGAGATCGCCTCGTTTAGCTACGATGGCGGGATAGAAGTGACAATCGACGGCGAAGCGGTCGATCCTGCGGCGCTCTGGTCGGGTGGTGGCGGTGACGATAGCGACGACGGCGGCACAGGGGACGGCGGCGATGGTGGCGGTACGAGCACCCTTCGGGTGCAGGCGGTCGGCGAGTCCGCCAGCTACGACTTCGCGGTGAGCGGCGACCTCGAACCCGGTAGCGACTTCGATTCGGGCACCGACTCGATCTCCGGATCGTCCGGAGCCGGAACCATCGGCGGCAGCGGCAGCGACGATTTCGTCTTCTCGGGGGAGATCACCGCCTTCAGTTATGAGGGGCCACTCCGGACCTTCGTCAGCGGCGAGGAGGTCGATTCCGACCGTCTGGGCGACGGTGGAGACGAGGGCGACGGCGGTGGGAGCGGTCGGGCGCTGTTCGTCTTCGACGATGGGAACGACACGGCGCTGCGTCGGGGTGCCGACGTGCTCGACGACTTCGGGTACGACGCCACGATCGCGGTCATCACCGAGAAACCGAAAGACGATCCCGGCGGGAACAAAGCAGAGTTCACGAGCTACCTCACGATCCAGGAGCTACGGGGGTTAGAAGACCGGGGCTGGGAGGTCTGTAGCCACACGGTTACCCACACGAAACTCACGACGGTTTCGGATTCGCGCGTTCGCCGCGAGCTGCGCGAGTCCGCGGAATGGCTCGCCGACAACGGGTTCGCAACCGACGCCGTGGTCTACCCGCGGGGCGGCGGGTCGGACTCGATCGATGCGATCGCGAACGACTACTACGACGTGGGCTTCGGCGGCGGCGGTCGGACGCCGCCGGAGTTCGACGACCCGATCCGGATCGGTCGGTACGCCGCCCACGATCCCGGCGAGGTGTTCGACGCGATCGATCGGGAGTCAGGTCGCGGCGGCGTGGTGCCGATCATGCTCCACGACATCGTTGACAACCCATCGGGTAACGAGATATCGCCGACCCTGCTCCGTCGGTACTGTGAGGCGATCGACGAGGCCGGGATGGACGTCGTGACGGCGTCGGAGTACGGCGACTCGCTGTAGGCGAAACGGAGCGAACCCGGAACCGTCGGCAGTCGTGGAAGCGTCAACTTTAAAATAGTAAATGAGGGAAGGGGGCAGAACGGCAGGAAAGCCCCCTGGGCATTCGGCTTCTGCTCGCGGGCCGCAG
>PXRY01000082.1:8282-16542 GCA_003022925.1 Halobacteriales archaeon QS_8_65_32
GCGTTCTGACCACATCACGAGAGGCCCAGAGGGCCTCTCGAACGACTCCGCTCGCATGGTCCGAGGGAGCTTCGGTCCCTCGCTACCCGCGGCTCGCTGTGGTCCTCGGCCTTCGACCTGCGGTCCTTACATCGCCGGGGTTCGACGAAGGACTCGCGTTGCTTGTCTTTCGAGTTCTCGTTCGCTCGTTGCACTCGCTCACGAGAACGCCGAGCGCGAGGTCAGCTCTGCCGACCTCCGAACACGTGGTCGTTCGAGAGACCGAAGGTCTTTCGTGATGTTGTCAGAACGCGAAGCGTTCTGACTGCGAGTAGGATCGGAGGTCCTGCACTGAACGAAAGACGCCGCCGGCGTCTTTCGAACCACGGCGAAGCCGCCACGCGGTCGACCCGTTTCAGTCCTGCCCCTGGCGGTTGTTTGGCGGGCAATCGCACAACTTAATACTGCCGTAGTCGTCGATGAGGAGATCTTTCGCCGTCTCCCGCCGCTTCGAATCGGCGAGCTTCGACTCCTCGCGAGGGAGTCGCTTTTTCACCCGCGGAATCGAATGGGGGTGTATGAGCGCGACTACGAGCACGACTATCGAGGAAAAACTCGCCGCGGCGCGCGCGGATCTCGCCGAACGCGACGGGGTTCTCGTCGCCTTTTCCGGCGGGGTGGATTCTGCCGCCGTCGCCGCCATCGCCGCCGAGGCGCTCGGCGACCGGGCGGTTGCCTGCACCGCCAAAAGCGAGACCCTCCCCGAGGCCGAACTCGACGACGCGAAACGCGTCGCGCGCGAGATCGGGGTTCGCCACGAGATCGTCGCCTTTTCCGAACTCGACAGCGAGCGGTTCGTCGCGAACGACGACGATCGCTGTTATCACTGCCGGACGATGCGTCTCGGCCGGATGATCGAGACCGCCCGCGAGTTGGGGATTTCCGTCGTCTGCGACGGAACGAACGCCGACGACCCGGGAGCCGGCCACCGCCCCGGCCTTCGCGCGGTCGATGAACTGGACGTTTACTCGCCGCTGTTAGCTCACGACATCGGCAAGGAAGACGTCCGCGAGATCGCCCGCGACTACGGCCTGTCGGTCGCCGACAAACCCGCAATGGCGTGTCTGTCCTCGCGTATTCCGACGGGGCTATCGGTGACCGACGAGCGGCTTACGCGCATCGAACGCGCCGAGGAGTTGCTGCGGACCTGGGGCTTTTCGACCTTCCGCGTGCGCGATCACGACGGCCTCGCGCGCATCGAGGTCGCCCCCGAGGAATTAGAACGGGCACTCGACCCGGCGTTCGCCCGGGCGGCCCGCGAGCATCTCGAAGAGCTCGGGTTCGAACACGTCACGCTCGATCTGGAAGGGTATCGAACCGGCAGCGTTAGCCCCGACGGTTCACCGTCGGATGCGAACGCCGGCGATACGGACGGCAAGTCGGAGGATTCGATTACCGATACCGGTCCCGAAATCGATGCCCTCAGCACGGAGTATCCGACCCTCGATCGGTCGTAGTGTCGTCGCCAGCACCGTTTCCACCGCCGTTCCGTTCGTCGCCCCTCCCGACTGTCGTGCGTTCCGCGCTATTCTCGATAGCTCGTGTCGTTTCGCCGGACGATCTCGACATCGGGGGCAGCGTCGGCGTCGGTGTCCGAGTTCGCCGCATCAACTCCGATCTCATTGATCGCACAGTTGGCCTGGTGCTCGCGACCGAACATCTCGGGGATCGAGATTCCCTCGATATGGGCGAGCAACACGTAGATCGGCCCGCCGTGCGTGACGACCAGTACCGTTTCGTCGCTTTCAGCCTCGTGCCCGTCTCCACCATCGTCGTCGCCGGTAGCCGTCCGGTCGTCCTCGCTGTCGGATCGGTCGTCCAGCGCGTTCGATCCGGTCGACCTATCGACCCTGACTCGACCGAGAACCGAATCCCAGCCGCGGAGTACGCGGTCGCGCACGTCTAACAGGCTCTCGCCGTTTTCGGGGCGCGCTTTCAGGGCGTCGGCGTTTCCGCTTGCGACGTCATATTCGGGGTGGTCGCCGAAGACCGACTCGTACCCGAGCCCCTGGAGAACGCCGAACCCGCGCTCGCGCCAGTCCCGGTCGAAGGTCGGTTCGGCTCGCACCCCCGATTCGCCGACGAGCGTCGCCGTCTCGCGGGTGCGTTGCAGATCGGAGGCCACGACGCTATCGATCTCGTAGGTCGCGGCGAGGTGCGTGCCGGCGGCTCCGGCTTGCTCGCGACCGCGCTCGTTGAGCGCGACCGGAGCCCATCCCTGGACCAGTCGATCGCGGTTCCAGTCGGTTTCGCCGTGCCGTAGTAAGAGAACCGTCGCCATCGCTCGACTAATAGGCCTCCAGAAGCATGAACGGGCACGGTTTGCTAGCGGTGTTAGTGTAGCGGCGATAAGATACAAGAACGACATAGAGCGGATTGAAAGCCCCCGACACGCTCGGCTTCTACTCACGGGCCGTGGTTCAAAAGAGCGGCTTTGTTGGAAAAAGTCGCTTCTGTTTAGAAAGTTGGTTATCTGAAACTCTCAGAGTGCGCCTCAGCGGCGGTAGCAGAAGACGTTCGTTTCTGCGTTGAAAAAGTCGGCTGGAAAAAGGACTTTCTAAATAAAGCTCAAAAGAGCGAAGCTGTTTTATCATTACGGAAATCAAGGATTTCTCGCTTGCAGCAGGAACGCGAAGCTCCCTCGAATCACGAGAGGCCCTCTGGGCCTCTCGAACGACTCCGCTCGCATGGTCCGCGGGACCGGAGGTTCCACGTGGTTCAAAAGGCGCGAAGCGCCCTTTGTCATTGCGAGAAATCTACGATTTCCCGCTTGCAGCAAAAACGCTCCGCGTTTTTGCCACATTATGAAACGGCTTCGCCGTTTCGAACGACTACCCGCGGCTCGCTGTGCTCCTCGTCGTTCCCTTCGGTCACTTCTGTCGTTCGAAAGGCGCCCCGCGCCTTCCGTGATGAGCGTGGGGCTCTCCGAGTCCCACGAACCTACGAACAGCGAGGCGCGAGCGACCGTGAGCGCCTCGAAAGCGAACGGGGAGCAACGACTCGTGAGCGGGCCGCAGGCCCGTGAGCAGATGACGAGAGACGCCGGAGGCGTCGTTCGAACCACTTCGCTCTCTTGAACCACGAGAGAGCGAAGCATGTAATTCGAAACGGTCCTGACGACCTTCCCGGGCCGTCGAACGCTGCCGATCGGCAGGTCAGAACTCGCCGAGCGCCGATTGACTCGCCGCCTGTAGTACGTCGCGACTCGTCTTCCAGCACGCCCGTGCACACGCCGGCAACTCGCCGTTCGCTCGGACGTACTCCTGGAGGAACTCCCTGGTTCGCCGATCGCTCGGGTAGCCGCTGCCGACCGGGCCGTGCTCGCGGTACTCCTCTCCTAAGTTGGCGACGCGTTCGTCGCGTTCGACCTTCGCGAGAACGCTCGCGGCTGCGACGATCGGACAGTTCTCGTCAGCCCGGTGTTCGGCACGTAGATCCGCCGGGACGGACAGGGACTCCCGTACTCGGCGGGCGAAGCGCTCGGGATCGACGTCACAGGCGTCGACGACGCCCGTCGGGCGCGAAGAGGCGATCGATGCACTCGTTTCACCGCCCGCGGCCGTATCGGCACTACCGTCGCCGTTGCCCTCGCTGTCGTTATCGAGCACCTGGTCGATGGCGTCGGCCTGTGCCGCGACGGTGAGCGCGTTCATATCGGTGTCTGGGTCGTCGATCCGCGCCGGTGAAACGACCGAAACGCCGACCGCGATCCGGCCATCCTCGGCTATCGTCGTGGCGAGGGCCTCTCGGTTCGCCGCCGTGAGCGTCTTCGAGTCCGCGACTCCTCGGGGGAGATGCTCCAGGCCGGCGAGAACCGCCGCGGCGACCATCGGCCCGAGCACCGGCCCGCGTCCCGCCTCGTCGGCACCGAACGCCCTCATATGGTCGACTCCGTACCCGTGAGTATAATTACTTCGTAGCACACTGACCGCGATTCGCCTCGCCGGGCTCCGTGCTCGGCGTTCGTACTGCCGTCCTAAGCATCGGTCCGCGAAAAAAGGAGCGTCGATCTAACCAGCTAGTCGTCAGCCACGCTCGGCGCGATCGGCTTCCCCGCGTCGTCTGACTCCTCGGAATCGGCCTCGACTTCCTCGGGCTCGTTCGCCCAGTCGGGCAGCTCGTCGCGTTCCTCGGCGTCCTCGTACAGCCGTTCGTATTCGAGTTCGTGGTGGTGACACATGGTTTAGCGCTCCACGCTACCGGAGGACTCGGACGCACTTAGTCGTGTCCCTGCCGCCGATTCCGGCCGTTAGTTTTCGGTTCCGTGGTCGAGGAAGTATTCGGCCCGCTCGAACGGCTCGGCTTCGCCCGTAACGGCAAGTACGTCGAGGGTTTCGACCTCGACGGCGGTTCCCAGTAGGTCCGCGAGGCTCGGTTCGGTCCGGCCGTCATCGCCGTGGGCGAGTTCCTTGACGTACAGTCCACCTGCGCCGTGGACCTCGATCGTCGCCCGCTTGCCCGCTTCGGGTTCGTCGCTACCCTCACGCTCGTCCTCGCCGAGCGTCCCACAGACTGCATACGCCTCCCGGGTCCTGACGAGGTCCGCCCGGCGGTGATCGACGCGGCGTGGGGTTCGCTGGGAGATCGTCTCGCCGACGAGCGCCTCGCAGGCCGCCTCCAAGTCCGCTCGGCGCACCGGGTCGGCGAAACGCACGCCGAGCCGGTAGGTCTTCGAGGCGTCGAGTTCCTTTACCCGTTCGACCATGGCGTGGGTCGCCAGGCGCAATCCTTCGACCTCGACGCGGTCGGTTCGGTCGTCGATCGCCGCTTCGAGGTCGGCGAGGTCAACGCGTCTGACGCGGGGGTGTTTGACCTCGACGACGAACGGTCGGCCGGTCCCGAGCATTTTCGCGTCGACGTCCTCGCGGCCGGCCCCGTGAAACAGCGCCTCCGAGCCGTCCATCGCCTCGCGGGCGGCCGGCGCGATCGACGTCTCGACGCTGTGATCGTAGCGGTAGCCGCTGCCGCCACACTCGGTGCAGGGTCGCTCGCCGCCGCCCTCGCTTTTGGGCGCGAGTTCCTTGCCGGTCCCCCCGCAGGCCGAACAGGGCCACTCGGTCTGGGAGACGTCGCGTTCGAGTTTCCGGTAGCGGCCGTAGACGAACGCGGGGTTGACTTGGACGTCTACGGTCTCGCGCTCGATTTCTAACAGGCAGAGCACGTCCGGGCGCTCGAAGTCGACGTCGGTGCCCGTTCGCATGCCGAGTCGCTTGCCGACCTCGCGATTGTACTCAGATTTGAACGGCTCGCCCGCGTCTTCGGGCAGACCCGCCTCGACGCGAAGCAGGCTATCGTTTTCCTCGATCAGCGGCGGCGCTCGGGTGCCGACCTGGTAGGTCGCGAAGTCGACGTCGCCGAGCGCGTCTACGGCCCGATCGGCCCAGGTGTCGTACCGGGAGCACTGCCCTTCGCATACCCAGCAGTCGTCTTCGGGTCCTGCCTCGAACGATTCGTCGTCGGCGAGCGCGACTGCCGTTCGTAGCGCCGATCCCCGCCCTTCGTTCGTGAGCCCGAAACTCCGGTCGGCGACGAGGCGGCCGAGGCACGGATCGCACAGCGGCCCGGACGCGAGCGCGCCGCGTGCGGCGTCGAGTATCATTGAGAAAGGGCAGTCGCGCCTACGTAACACGCTTGTCGTTCGCCGATCGTCGCGGTGATGTCCTGTCGGTCTCCCGGTCGGCTTCGCCGAGCGACGAAAGCCAATGAAAACTCGTCTCGGGGTGGGACTGGAAGGGGCCGGGCGTTCACGGGCGCGAAGCGCCCGTTAGCTCGAGAGAGTGCTACGAGAGACGCGAAGCGTCTCTCGGCATAACGAAAGGCGCGGAGCGCCTTTCGTCGTCATAAAGGACCGCGCGGCAGCGCGGTCCTTTGAACGACAGCGAGTCCCCCGAGTCGACCGCTCGGGGGCTTCCAAGGCGGTCCCGATGGCTCTGTCTCACAAAACTGCTGAGCCGAACGATACTGCGAGATGGGCGATCGAACTAAGAGGACGCCGCACGCGGAAGGAGGTGAGATGCCATTTCGAATCAAAAACGGCCGGCCGACGATCGTTGCCTACGACTCCTACGAAGAGGCCGCGGACCTGAAACGCGCGCTACTCGGCGCATCGGCGCTCGCCGTTCTCGGAAGCGTGCTGATCGGTCCGCTCCCGAAGACCACGATCGGCGGCGGCGTGCTCGCCGCCCTCTCCTTTCTCACGCAGGTCGAGGACGGAGACGAGACCATCGAAGCGACCGAAACCGGCGAGCGCCTCGCTGCCGAAAGTACCGAGGCTACTGAGGCCACCGAGGAGTAATCCGGGCGTCCGAGCACATAGCGGCGGCTTCGGCTCCTCTCCACTCTTGGGAGCGACTGCGCGATCGGACACGACTGTCGTGTTCGGTTCAAATCTTAAGTACCCACCCACAATAGGAGAGCGTAGCAATGGCAATCGATTCAGGGTTCGAGGACAACCGCGAGATCGTCGACGAACACGACGGCCACGACGTCTGGGGCCCCGTCGAGGAACCCGACACGTTGGGGATTCACGGTACTCACGTCGCCGTCGACTTCGATATCTGTATCGCCGACGGTGCCTGCCTGGAGGACTGTCCGGTCGACGTCTTCGAGTGGGTCGATACGCCCGGCCATCCCGAAAGCGAGATCAAAGCCGACCCGGCCAAGGAGGCCCAGTGCATCGACTGTATGCTCTGTGTGGACGTCTGCCCGGTCGACGCAGTCGACGTCGACGCCGGCCGGACGGGGCGGACGTAAACGACGTCCCCGCTCCGATTCCCGGCGATCCCGGCGCTGCGATCACGGCCGGTCGGAAGCGAACCGTTCGGCGGACCGATAGCCGACGACGAGGCCGACGAGACACACGAGCAACCCCACGACGCTCGTCCAGAGGCTATCGAAGTCCTCGTTGTCGCGCCGATATCGAAGGTAGACGCCTGTCGCGATGGAGACGACGAACGCGAACGAGTGATTCGAGCGGGTCGTCGAGTTCGAAGCGCGAGTCATGACGCTTCTACCGGCTGCCGAAGGAAAAATTCAGTCCCCTCGCCGCTCGCTTCGTCGACCGACTGCTAACAGCTCGATTCGGCCGTCTCGCCATTCTCGGTGGCGATCGACAGAATCGAAGCGACGAGGCTAAGCGCGACCGGTTCGAGCGTTACCTTACCGACGATTATCTCCGAGACGCCGACTGCGGGCCCGTAGTCACCGGCAATCTGGAGGCTGAGGAGGACGATCGCTAACGCCAGGAGTCCGATCGATAGGGGAGTCGTCCGCCACAACCAACCGCTGACCGCCTCCCCAAACTGCTTCCGGTAGTTCATACCCTATGATTCCTCGCGCTTCGATATAGTCGTTCGGAGAACCGATCTTCACACAGTTGGTTGTCATATCGTTTTCTATATTTTAAGTAGGGCTACCGGCAGGTCGGTCGATCGTTCCGGGGAGCGGTCGTTGCTCACCTCGCGGCGTCAGTCGGCCTGCCCCCGGCCGGACCGATACGCGAGAACGAAGAACACGACGGCTACTAGCAGGTATAGCCACGCGCCGATAGCGGTCAGTTCGAAGCCGAGGCCCGCGTCGACGGCGAGGTACAACCATATCCCGGCCGCGGCGGCGTACGCGACGGCCGTCGCCGGTCCGCTCTCCGTCCCCGAGCACGTGAGAATGGACCGAATCCGTTCTATCGCCATGACTAATAGCCCCCATTTCCGTTCTCGTTGCCCTCGGCGTCCGTTGCGACCAGGGCCGCGACGATCGTCGCGGCGACGGCGGGAAGAATCGCCAGCGGCGTGGGGACGACGATACCGCCGTCGTTGAGGTTGAGGCCGAGAAACGCCCCGGAGAGGGTTATCAACCCGAGAATGAACACGAACGCGAGAACATCCGTTCGATTCGCGGGGTCGAGGCACCAGTCGAGCGATCGCATGCAGTCGTTTAGGTCGAAAACGATTATAGTCGTTCCGTGAACCGATCTTCTCCAAGAAGGGTGATAGTTCGTGTGCTCCGGTACCTCGACCCGTCGATATAGCTCTCTGGAGAAGAGTTCATGCGTGTGGGCTGCTCACACCCGACTGATGGCCCGCGCTGACGACGGGGGGTCGATCGAGCGCACCGAGTTCGTCCGGGCGGTCTTCTCGCTGTTGGCCGACGAGACGCGTCTCGACATCATCGAGTACCTCTGGAACGCTCATGGAGAACCGATACCGTACGCAGTGCCCAAGAA
>PXRY01000082.1:16579-34339 GCA_003022925.1 Halobacteriales archaeon QS_8_65_32
GGTGATTGACACCGATGCACACAGTCGTACTGACGAAAGGCGTCCCCGACTTCCGCGAGGGGCAAGTCTCGTTCGACGAGGACGGCCACCTCGAACGCGGGAAGACGCCGACGGTGATGAACCCGAACGACAAACACGCCCTGCGGGCGGCGCTCCAGACGAAGGTTCGCAATGGCGGGGAGCTCTCGCTGATGAGTATGGGTCCGCCGGGCTACAGCGACGTGCTCCGCGAGGGTATGGAGACTGTCTATGCCGACGATCTCTATCTGGTCTCCGATCGCGAACTCGCCGCGTCGGACACGTGGGCAACGGCGATCACGCTCGCGACCGCGCTGGAGAAGATCGGCGACGTCGATCTCGTCTTCGCGGGCTTCAAAACGGCCGACGGCGAGACCGGCCACACCGGCCCGCAGACCTGTTGGTGTCTCGATTGGCCGATCATCACCCACGTGATCGCACTCGACGTCGACGAAGCGGAGGGGGTCGTCCGAGCGGAACGCCTCGTCGAGGGCGACATCGAGGAGGTCGAAACCGTCGAGGCTCCGATGCCGGCGTGTATCGTCGCCGATCCGGAGTTCGCCCCCAGCTACCAGCAGGCCTCCCATCGGCTCACGCACAAGGACCTCCAGGCTGAGACTGCAACACGGGCGGCGAACCACGAGGCACACATGACCACGTGGGACCACGAGGCTCTGAATCTCGACCCCGATTACATCGGGCTGGACGGCTCGCCGACGATCGTCGCCTCGGTCGATCCGATCCCGAAGGCACCGGCCGAGCGGGAGGCGACGATGGTCGACGTCGAGGACCCGGAGGGTATGGCCGAGGTGCTCGACGCGATGGCACCGTTCGGGACCGGCGGCACGGAGGCGGCAGGTGACTAACATATGAGCAACGAGAACGACGGAACGAACGAGGGCAATGTCGGGATCAACGTCGGCGCGTACACGGTCGCGGACCTCGAAAACGAACTGAAGGAGATCGAGGACCCCCGGGTTCTCGAAGGGATGCTCGAAGCCGAGCAGGACGGCAAACAACGAAAGAGCGCTCAGGAAGCGATTCGAAAGCGGATGGGTACGCTCAGTCCTGACAAAGAGGACGTCGAGGCCGACAGCGAGCCCAAAGAGGGCAAATATCGCGAGAACGCCGACGAACTCGCGCTTGACCCGGCCGACCACGAGATCGCGGACCTCGGCCCGGCACTACAAAACGTCGCCGATCCCGACGAACTCCGGGCGATCCGCGACGCAGAAGCGGAAGGCGACAACCGTGATCCAGTGCTCACGCTGCTCGACAGCCGGATCGAAAAGGCAGAAGCCGCCCTCGAAGAGGAGAACAGCGACGAGGAAGACGACCTCGACATCGCTGCGATGAGCGTCGCGGACGTGGCGAACGCCATCCGGGGTATCGACGAACCCGACGAACTCCGCGAACTGCTCGACAGGGAGGAAGCCGGCGAGGACCGCGACCCTGTAAAGAAACAGATCAAAAACCGCTTGGACTCGGTCGAAGCCGACGACGAGGAGGGAGTCGAAGAACGACTTCCGCCGGAGGAAAAACACCCCCATCTCGACCACCCGACGACGGACAAACAGTACGTCAAAGCCTTAGAGGAAGGCGAGTACCGTGACATGTGGGTCTACTGCGAGACCCAGGCGGGCGAGTTGATCGACGTCTCGCTCGAGATGCTCGGGAAAGCTCGGGAGCTAATGGACGCGTACAACGACGATTACGACACCGACGAGCGCGTGGTGGCCGTACTCATCGGCGACGATGTCGCGCGACACGCCGAGACCTGTATCGCGAACGGCGCGGACGTCGCCGTCTACCACGAGGACAGTCGGTTAGAACGGTTCCAGCATAAGGCGTACTCCCAGCTGTTCTGTGACATGGCGCGCTGGGGCGGCGCGCCCTTAGAGGGAGAGGGTCCCGAGGAGGCGGACTGGCGCGACTACGACGAGCCCAGGTATACGATATTTCCGGCGACGAACAACGGCCGGGACCTCTCGGCGCAGGTCCAGGCCGAACTCGACTCGGGGCTCGCGAGCGACTGTTCGGGCCTCTACATCGAGGAATCGGTGATCTCGAACCCCGTCAAGACCGGCAGACCCGGTTCGAAAAAGGAGTTCGAGCGCGTACTACACATGAAGCGACCGGACTTCTCGGGTTTCGAGTACTCGACGATCCTCTGTCTCGATAACCCGGCCCGGGAGTTCCACCCACAAGGGGCCTCTGTGATCCCCGGCAGCTTCGACCTGCCCGAACCCGACGGCGACCGCGAGGGCGAGATCGTCGAACACGACCTCGCGATCGACGACTCCTGGCTGCGGGTGTCGGTAACCGACCACGACCGTATCGACGAGGGCGTCGATCTCAGTGGTCGAGAAGTGATCGTCTGCATGGGCCGGGGCATCGGTGACGACCCGACCCGCGGGATGGAATTGGGCCTCGAACTCGCCGACGCCTTCGGGGACGCCGACATCGGCGTTACCCGGGGCATCGTTACCGGTTCGTACGAGTTCGACGGCCACGTCGAACAGTACACCGCGGAGGACCGCCAGATCGGTGAGACCGGACAGGTCGTCGAACCGGATCTGTATATCGCCGCCGGCGTGTCGGGGGCCGTCCAGCACAAGGTCGGCATGGACAACTCCGAAACCGTCGTCGCGATCAACACCGACTCCGATGCGCGCATCCGGGACTTCACCGACTTCTTCGTCGAGGGGGACCTCTTCGACGTACTGCCCCGGCTCACGAAGGCCTTGGAGACCGGCGACATGGATGTCGAAGCGATCGCCGCCGACGGCGGCCGACCCGGCGACGCGCGTCCCGACGGCGGCCGCCCAGCCAACGGCGAGCGCGGCGGCGACGATGACAGTGACGAGCGTAGCGGCGACGAACGCGACGATGACGACCGCGGAGCCAACGGAGGGGAACAGTGACCGAACACGAACACTACGAGGCGATCGTCGTCGGATGTGGCCCCGGCGGGGCGACCGCGGCGGCGACGCTCGCGCGCAACGGCGTCGAGACCCTGGTGTTAGAACGCGGCGTCGAGGCCGGCTCGAAGAACGTCTCGGGGGGTGTGATCTACGCCGAGGAGTCCGCACCGTACACGATCGACGACCTGTTCCCGGACTTTCGCGAGGCGGCCTCCGAACGGCCGATCACGCACAACTACATCCACAATATTGCCGGCGAGAAGGTGAAAACCTTCGACCTCACCGACATCCACGAGCACGACACCGAGTGGGCCGACGCCGTGCTCCGCCGGAAGATGGATTCGCATCTCGAACGCCGGGTCCACGAACTGACCCGCGAGACCGGCGGCGGCGTCCTCACCGGTGTGCACGCGAACGGTCTCTACCGGGAGGACAGCGAGGGCCGCGCCCGGCCCTCGAACGAGTCGAGCGGGCAAAGCCCGCGAGACGGCGAGATCGTCGGCGTGACGACCGACGAACTCGAACCCATCACCGGTGATCTGATCGTCGCGGCCGACGGCGTGAACTCCGAACTCGCCCGCGACGCCGGCCTCATGGACTGGGACGAGCCCGACGAGTGGTTCCAGGGCGTCAAGGCGATCGTCGATATGCCGGAAGGCGCGATCGAAGAGCGCTTCGACATCGCCGCGGACAGAGGGGAGACCCACCTCTTCTCGGGCGACCTATATGAAGGCGTCCGGGGCGGGGGCTTTCTCTACACGAACGAGAGCACCCTCTCGATCGGGAACGTCTTCCATCTCGATAGTATCGTCGAGGAACGCGCGGAGGTCGTCGACCTCCTAGACGCGTTGCTCACCCACCCGCTGCTCGCCCAGTGGATCGGCGGTGACGAGTACGAGGAACTCGAATACTCGGCGAAACTCGTCCCCGACTCGAAGAAGGTCGCCCACCCCTCACCGACGGAGGGCCGCTTGGTGCTCGTCGGCGACGCCGCGGGTCAGATGCAGGCACAGGGCCCGCTCATCAAGGGGATGAACCACGCCGTCACCGCCGGCGCGCTCGTGGGTGAAGCCTTCGCCGTGGCGCGCTCGCGAGGCGATACCGCGACCGCCGGCGAGCGCTACGTGAAGAAACTGTACGATGAGGGCGTGATGGCGAAGATCCGCCCGGCGGCCTACGATCAGAGCCGGAAGGTGACCGAGCACCGACGGGCCGCGTCGCTCACCGATCGGTTGGTCGAGTCGTCGGTCGGCCGGGCCGGCCTCGACGTCTTAGTGAATTCGGGGGCCGTCGAGCGACTGTACAACTCCCCGCGGATGATGCAGGTGTTGCCCGACACGACCACGCCCTACGCTACGCTGCCAACGGCGATCGCCGAACGCCACGGCGAGCGGATCACCGAGGAGAGTACGGTCGAACCGCCGACGCTCGAAGAACGGATCGGCGACCTGACGTACGATACGGACATCGGCAACCCCCATATCGTCGTCGAGGACGACTCCTGGGAGGCGAGCGGCGCGGCGGTCACCGCCTGTCCGGTGAGCGCGAAGGGGTTCGGCGGCGGCTGTTACCGCGAGGAGGTTCGAAGCAATGGCCACGAAGAACGCGTCGTGAGCTTCGACTCCCAGCCGTGTGTCGAGTGCGGGACGTGTGCGATCGTCGCCGACACCACCTGGACGCACCCCCGCGGCGGGAAGGGCGTCGAGTTCGAGCAGGGATAGGAGTCGGGATTCGACCGCCGATGGACGACACTGACGACGAGGACGTCAACGATGGGGACATGAACGACGAGGCGACCGGGGACACGAGCACGACCACGATCGCGGAACGGATCGACGCGCTCACTACCCGGGCGAGCCGCGAACGCGACTCGTTCGCCGTCGATCCCGAAGACGTGCCCGCGGAGGAGCAGGCGATGGAGTACCTGCGTAACGGGTTCGGGCCGACGATCTGGTGTTACGTCGATGCTCGGACCGGCGACTGGGAGTCATTGTCGGAATCGCAGATGGCGTGCCTCGATCACGGGACGAACGACTGGCTCACGGTCTATGCGCGCTGTCACGGCACGGAGATCGATCTCGACGTTTCGGTCCGGTCGGCCGCCGAACTTCTCATCGAGACGCGCAACGTCCGCGATACGGCCCAACTGCTAACCGGCATACCGCCGCGCTGACCGGTCGTATTTCGTGTAGCAGCTGGGGGGAGGGGGGGAAGAACCGCCGAGACCGTTTCGGACGCCCCTGCTCGCTCGATGTTATCGGCGCGGAGCGCCGACTGGAAGCGATTCCTCCGGAATCGCTCAGGTCGTGACTCGTTGTCGTTCGAGAGACCGGAAGTCTCTCAAGCGACTTTGCTCGTCTTTCGAACTCTCGTTCGCTTGTGGTTCGAGAGAGTCTCTCGTCATTGCGGGAAATCTGCGATTTCCCGCTTGCAGTAAAAACGCTCCGCGTTTTTGCCACATCGCGAAAGGCGCGAAGCGCCTTTCGAACGACGTTGCTCGCTCACGAGAACGCCGAGCGGGAGGTCGGCTCCGCCGACCTCCGAACACGTGGTCGTTGGAGAGACCTTCGGTCTCTCGTGATAAGCGTGGGACCTCCGGTCCCACGGACCATGCGAGCGGAGTGAGGCGTGAGCGAACGCGAGCGCCTCGGAACAGCGAACGGGGAGCAACGACCCGTGAGCGGGCTTCGCCCGCGAGCAGATGTGACAGGAACGCTTCGCGTTCCTGCTGCAAGCTGGGAATCTACGATTTCCAGCATTGGCCGAAAGACGCCGGAGGCGTCGTTCGAACCACGGCGAAGCCGCCATGCAGTCGGCCCCTTCCAGTCCCACCCGATGCGGTTGCTATCGGTTCTCGTCGCGCAACTAGACACCACCCGACTCAGGGCCGCCAGCAGTGTTCAGTTCGGCGAGTTCGCAAGACGGTTGCCGAGACCGCTTCGGTTCGAGGCGCGAACGGATCACCCGTTCGTTCGGACCGTTCTCGACGAAGGACTGTCGTATGCTTGACGTTGCCGCCGCGAAGAGTTCGTTGCCCGTATGACCGACCTGATCGAGTGATCGATTGACTGCGACCGGTCAGCGCGTCATCAGGCCACGGAGCACGTCGCCGTAGGCCGGCCGGGTAACGAGGACGCCGATGAGCACGCCGACGATGGTGACGATCGCGAATCCCTGGAGATCACCTAAGGAAAGCACCGACAGGGGAGCCATTGCGATGATGAGCGTCGCGGCGGCGGCGGCGATCGGCCAAAAGGCCTTCCGGAAGCGGCGTTTGAACATCTTTCGCGTGCGGGTGTCGCCCTGCTGGAGGATCTCGTCGGCGATGATGATCAGATCGTCCACGCCGGTACCGATAACCGCGATGAATCCGGCGATCACCGATAGATCGAGCGGGTAGCCGATCGCGGCGGCGAAACCGAGCAAGAGGAAGACCTCCGAGAAGGCGGTGACGATCATCGGCGCGGCGATGCGGGCCTCCTGGTACCGGATATACACGACCACGCTCACCGCGAGCACCGCGACGATCCCCGTGACGAGCGCGAACAGCTTGAACCGGGCCCCCAGACTCGGAAGGATGAACTGGGAGGTGCCCCCGCCCTGAACGTCGAGTTCGGTCGGCAGCGCACCGGCCTGGAGGTCGATCTGGAGGGCGCTGGCTTCGGAGAGATTGGTGGCAGTGATGATGAACGCCGGATCACGGGCGAAGTCGCCGCTCTCGATGGTCCGTGCGAGGCCAGGGCTCATCGACGCGCCGTAGACCACCTGGCCGTCGACGACAGTATACAGACAGTACCCGCTGTCGTTCGGGCTCTCCCGGTAGCGACAGGCATCGGGATTCTCGGTGAGACCGGCGCGTTGAACTTGTCTGGTGAACGGTTCTGCCGCCTCGTCGGTGAGGGTGATCGGCACGTTCGCCGGCTGGCCGCCCCGTGCCGGTCGTGCAGCACCGATCTGGGTGATGTCTTCTCTGGTGAGTACCGTCTCGTTACGGTACTCCGTCGAGCCGTTCTGCTGGACCGGGTAGTGTGCGACCAACCTGACCTGTCCGCGCTCGCCGATCAGGTCGAGTACCTCCGAACGGTTGGCGTTCGGCACCTCGACTTGAACGTAGGTCTCGTCGCCCGATTGCACCGTCTGGACCGTCGCGCCGGACAGTCCGGCCTGGCTGACCTTGCTGTCTAACACGTCGACGGTCGTCTCGATCGTCTCTTGGGTGACGCCGTCGCGGATGGTTTCGGGCGAGGCCTGCACATCGGCGGCACCTAAGGCCCGAGCGAACTCCTCCCGGGTGACGTTTCGCGCGAAGACCTCGACGTCCGCGCTGTTCTGTCCGCGCTGTCTGATTTGAACGTCCGTTGGAGTCACGCCCGGTCCCAACCGCTCGACGAGCGTGCTCGCGACCTCAGTACTCTCGTTCGGTCCCACCGGGACGTCTTCTGCGGTGAGGCCCACTAACGGCGCTCTGACCCGCGTGCCGCCCGAGAGTTCGAGGCCGTACTGGAGGTTCGTGAGGCCGCCGCTCCCGTTCTCGGCGCTCGGAACGGCCCCGGAGGGGTTCGCCCCGTCGTCGCCCGCCCCGCCGCCGGCACCGGCCCCCGGCACGAACAGCGCAACGGCGCTCGCGACGATCAACACGACGAGGAGGACGATCCGCCAGTTCTCCCGCACGTTCATTGCGCGAAGCCTCCTGGGTTCGTCGGGCGATCTCCTTCCGCCGTCATCGAGCGATCCCCTCGTACTTGTACCAGCGAAGCAGGCTCATATTGAGCAGGTAGGTGTTCATCAAGTCGACGACGAGGCCGAAGACGAGCACGATGCCGATCTCGGACATCAGCGGGATGTTGAAGACGTATCGAGAGGCGACGATCGCCATGACTGCCATCGCCGTGATCGACGTGATCGTCATCGTTACTCCAGTGCGCATCGCGCGGTAGGCGGACTCGTAAAACCCGCCCGACCGGCGGAGCACGTGATTGTTAAGCAGGATATCGGAATCGACGCTGTAGCCGATGAGCATGAGCAGTGCAGCGACCGTACCCAGCGAGAGCTCGATCCCGAAGAGGTTCATGAGCGCGAGGGGCACCACGATGTCCGAGAAGGCCGAGACCACGATTGCGATCGAGGGTACGAACGTGCGAAAGAGGAGAAAGGCGAGCACGCTCATGCCTGCGAAGGCGACGAGCACGCCGATCACTGCGAGCCGCTGGGTGTCACTGCCGAAACTCGCCGAAACCGACTGGATGGACTGGATCTCGTAGCCCGCCTGCTGGGTTCGCTCGGTGATCGCCTCGGTGTCCGTCGATTGGAAGGTAACGATGTAGGTGTTCGCCGCGGAGCCGATCGGCGCAACCGACTCGGCACCGAGGGTCGATTCGATCTCGGCCTGGGGGGCGCTCGTCTGCACCTGGATCTCGGTCCCGCCGGTGAAGTCGATCCCCGGAGTAACCGGCGCGCCGGTGGTGAGGTACCAGCCGCCGAGCACGCCGAGTGCGAGGACGAGCACCACGAGCGGGATGGCCGCCAACTGACGGTCGGAATACTGCGAGTAGTCGATTCTCGATACCTCGATCGAAGCCATGGCGACGCTCGGAATTGCCCTCGAATAAGCGTTCTCACTTCCTGCGGTCGGTAGTCGGGTCTGAGGGGACGAGTGTGCTCGCGTGGAGCGCCGAGCCCACGCGTTGAACCGTCGACCCGGAAACAAGTCGGCAGCAACGCAAGCGGCGACGGGACGGAGAGGAGTACCTGACCGATCAATCAGGGAAGGTATCGAACGCTTAAGACACCCTTCTCGGCGTCGGTTCGGACCTCGACGCGACGCACTTCGAGCCGGGCTGCCCGCGTGAGCGTCCCCTCGTCGTCGAGCACGTCCGCCGCGGCGGCGTCGGTCTCCTCAGGCGGCACCGACAGCACGTGGAGTTCGCCGGTGCCGGCCCGTTCCGTTCGGGAGACTTCACCAACCGCCGTCTCGGCGGCGACCTCGTACTCCTGACTCGTCGGCGGTTCCTCGCCCCGTTCTATCGAGATCGATCGGCGCGCGTCGACGTCGACGAGTTCCCAAACGACTTCCAAGGGCGGTTCGCTGCCGACGGTGCCGTCGATCACGTCGCCCTCCTCGACGCCGGGGTTCGATGCGAGCGCGTGGACCTGGCCGCTCTCGGTGTTCTTGAGCACTGCGGAATCGCTATCGGCGTGGGTCACGAGAAAGGCACCTGATCGTTCGGTGTCCATGGGTCCCGTAGACCGCGACCGGTGTTCGGCGTTTCGTCTCGACGCCGGGGTCGTATTCCGTGTAGCAGTGTTTGGAGAGCCGCCGAAACCGCTCAGGAAGCCCCCGACACGCTCGGCTTCTGCTCACGGGCCGGAGGTTTGTGAGCAGATGACGAGAGACGCTTCGCGTCTCTCGAACTACGCGCGTCCGCTCGTTTCACTCGCTCACGTGCTTACTTCGTCAGAGTTCTACGAAGGACTCGCTCTGCTCGCCCATCGAGCTCTCGTTCGCTCGCTGCGCTCACTCACGAGAACGCCGACCGGTCGGCCCCTTCCAGTCCCACCCGAACCGGTTCCCGTCGGTCTTCATCGCTCAACTAAACACCGCCACGTCGGGACGCGAACCTCCTTCGGTCCTCGTTTGAGGTGGTTCAGCCGTCGTTGACGAACCGCCCCGGGTCGTTCGCGGCTTCGGTGACGCGTACCGCGGCGACGCTTTCGGCCACGTCGTGGACGCGCACGATATCGGCCCCGCGTTCGGCGGCGATCGCCGACCCCGCGACCGTCGCCGCTAGCCCGTTCTCCGAGGCTCCCTGCGCGTCGGATGCTGGGTCGACGAGATCGAACATCGACTTGTGCGAGTGCCCCGCTAAGACCGCACAGCCCAGCGCGTGGAACTCGTCGAGTCGCCCTAACAGTTCGAAGCTCTCGGCGGCGCGCTTGCCGAACCCGAGGCCCGGATCGACGACGATTGCCTCGCGGGGCACGCCGGCCTGCTCGGCCGCGAGCACGCTCTCTTCGAGTTCGGAAATCACGTCTGCGACCACGTCGTCGTAGTCGATCTCCTTGCCCGGGACGACCGGCGCGTCGATCGAGTGCATGATCACGATCGGAACGTCATGATCGGCGGCGACGAAGCGCATCTCGGGGTCCGACAGTCCCGACACGTCATTGAGAACGTCGGCTCCGGCCTCTATCGCCGCGCGGGCAACGGCGACTTTCCTGGTATCGATCGAGACGAGCGCGTCGAGTTCACATATCCGTTCGATCACCGGCCGGACGCGCTCGATCTCCTCGTTCACTGATACCGGATCGGCTCCGGGCCGCGTGCTCTCGCCGCCGACGTCCACGATATCGACTCCGGCGGCGACCATCTCCTCCGCGCGCGCCACGGCGTCCGAGATGGCCTCGTAGCGCCCGCCGTCGTGGAAGCTATCGGGCGTGGTATTGAGAATCCCCATCACTGCCGTGCGGTCGTGCCAGGGGTACGCCGACGCGTCGGTGCCTGTGGCTCCTCCGTTCAACCCGCTCGACCCGCCCGGCGTCGGCGATCGAGCTTCGCCTGCGGTCGCGGTCGCAGCCGCCGATTCTTCCGCGTCGTCGCCAGTAGTGGTATCCTCACCAGCAGCAGTGTCGCCGCTGGCCTCGGCGTCGCCGCCGACTCCGACGTCGAGGCGTGCGCGGAGGTCCCGGGCGAGGCCGTCGCCGACGGCGGGCACCGCACCGCTCTCGATCGCGCCGACGAGACGGACGAACTCCTCGTGGCTGCCGCCGAGCACGACGCCGCGGCGCTCGCGGTCGGCGGCGTCGAGCGCCGACACCGCCCCGGTGCCGCCGATCCGCTTCATCGCGCCGACGAGTCCGCGAGCCTCGCGTCCGTTCGCGCGTGTTTCGATCGTGTGGCCGAGGAGTTCGTCGGCGGTCGATCGTTCCCGCTCGGCGACGCCCGCTCGCGAGAGTACCCTTGTCGCGTCCGCCCGGTCGTCGACCCGCGCCGGGGCCACGGACCGGGACCAGTGGGGACGCGCTTCCGCGACCGTATACAGCGACCCGGTTACGAGCACGCAGTCGTCGGGGCCGGCGTCGGCCAACGCGCGTTCGACGGCGTCGGCAACCCGCTTTTCAGTCGCGATGTGCTCGATTCCCGCGCGCTCGAAGACGGTCGCGAGCGCGCCGACGTCCTCCGCCCGCGAGAGCATTGGCTGCGTGGTGAGAACGTGATCGGGCGTCGGCAGCGCACGAACCATCTCCTGTGCGTCCTTGTCGCACATCGCGCCGAAGACGAGGTGGAGATCGTCGTACACGAACTCCGCGAGCGTGTCGGCGAGGGTCTCGCAGGCCCCAGGGTTGTGCGCGCCGTCGAGCACGACGAGCGGATCGCGCCCCATCACCTCGAACCGGGCGGGCCAGCGCGCCCGACGCAGCCCCTGGGCCAGGATCGCTTCGGAGACGGGGACGGAAACGGAGGCGTCGGCCGAGCCGTCCACGTCGTCTCGCTCGCCGCTCTCGCTGCCCTCGCTGCCGACCTGCCGACAGAGCGCTGCGGCCACGCCAGCGTTTCGTGCCTGGTGGGCTCCGAGCAGTCCGAGCCGGGTCTCGATCCCCCAGCCGTCGCCCGCGAGCGAGGCGCGCCCTTCGATCCCCTTACGGCCCTCGTAGCGCACGCGAACGTCGAGCGCGTCGGTCCCGCTGCCGTCAACCTCGCTGTCGTCGTACCCGTCGTTATCGCCATTGCTGTTGCTTTCACTACCGCCGTCGCCTCCGCTGCCGTCATTGTCCTTCTCGCCCACGACGAGAACATCGCCGACTTCAGCTTCGATCGCGGCACGGGCCTCGCTCGTCGCGGCAGTCACGAGCGGCTTCCCCTCGGGGGCGACCTGGGCCTTGTCGACGGCGATCTCTTCGATCGTGTCGCCCAGGAAATCCGTGTGTTCGAGCGCGACGCTCGTCACGGCGCTCGCGGTCGGCGAGACGACGCTCGTCGCGTCGTACCGGCCGCCGATGCCGACTTCGAGCACGCTGACGTCGACGTCCCGGCGGCCGAACTCGAAGAAGGCGAGCGCGGTGAGTGCCTCGAAAAAGGTCGGTGCAGCGCCGTCGGCGGCCCGTTCGGTGACGTATTCGCGCGCTTGCTCGACGAACGCGACGACCGACTGTTTCGGAATACGCCGGCCGTTCACCTGCACGCGCTCGCGGACGCTTTCGGTGTGTGGCGACGTGTAGAGGCCGACGTCGAGGCCCGCTTCTTCGAGCACGCTCGCGGTCATACACGCCGTACTCCCCTTCCCGTTCGAGCCGGCGATCTGGACGTACTCGATGCCCTCCTGAGGATCGCCGAGGTGGGCGAGGAGGTCGCGCGTCGCTTCGAGGCCCGGTCGTGGGGGGTAGCGCCGGAGGTCGAAGAGAAAGGTCGCGGCGTCGGCGTAGTCCATAGTCCCTCTGGCGACGGCGCGCGCATTAGTTTTCGCGTTGCCGGCTTCGGGCCGGTAAGTCGTCGCTGCCTACCGAGCGTTAATTACATACTTCGATTAGATAAGTAAAGTCTATGTCCGTGGAGAAGTACCGAAGTAGTACCATGAGTCAGAAACCCGAGGTCGGCGACGGCGCGTGGTTGACCGGATCGACCGATCCGACGGCGTTAGAACGGACGCTGGCTCCGGGCGTGGCGCTGTTGATTACTGCGAGCCTGCTACTCGTCTGTCTGTACCTGTTTTTTACCTTTGTCCTCCTGTGAGCGCGCCGGGTTCGTAACGGGCGGGCGATCACTGTATGCGGTGCCAGCCGTCGGCACAGCGGGACGGCAGAACGACCCCTTGGATCGTCAGGTGTATTCCGACAAGAACCGATCGTGAGACGTGACCGAACACCCGGTCTGGCACGAGAGCGAGTCGTTCTGGGAAGCGTTCGAGGGGTTCGTCTTCCCGCCGGAGCAGATCGAGCGCGCACGCGAGCAAGTCGAGCAGGTACTCGAACTGATCGACCTCGATTCCGGCCCCGATGCCGACGCTGATCCCGACGAGGACAAGCAGATCCTCGACATGCCCTGCGGGGTCGGCCGGCACGCGATCGTGCTCGCCGATTGCGGGTTCGCTGTAACCGGCGTCGACAACACCACCCCGTACCTCGACACCGCCCGGGAACGCGCCGCGGCCGCCGGCATCGAAGGAAGCGTCGAGTTCGTCGAGCGGGACATGCGGGCGTTCGACCAGGAGGGAAAATTCGACGCTGCGATCAACCTCTATACCTCCTTTGGCTACTTCGACGATCGGGCCGACGACGAGCGGGTGGCACGGAACTTCCATGACGCGTTGAAGCCGGGCGGCGCGCTCGTCATGGGCATCGCGAGCAAGGAGACCCTCGCCGGACGGTTCCGAAAGCGGACCTGGGAACAACGGAACGGGAGCTACATGCTCGAAGAACACGCGATCACCGAGGACTGGAGCCGGATCGAGAACCGGTGGATCCTCGTCGAGAACGTTGATGACGATACCGGCGACGCCGAGGACGCCAGCGGCGGCGACAGCGACAGTGGCGATGACGACAGCGGTGATGGCAGCGATGGCGACAGCGACGATGGTAGCACCGAAAACGGCGTCAGGGAGACCGACGCCACCGTGCGGGAGTTTTCCGTCACGCATCGGCTCTACTCGGCGTTCGAACTCGCGGAGTTACTGCGCGGCGTCGGGTTCGGCGAGGTCGAGTGCTACGGGGACTTCGAGGGCGGCGATTTCGACGAGAACGCCGAGCAGTTAGTGATTGTGGCGCGCAAGTGAAGTTAGCCCTAGCTGTCGATCGAGCACGGAATCAGTCAGACTCGCTATCGTTCTGAACTACCTCATAGGGTCGTGCGCAAGTCTTTACAGTCAGTTACAGACAGTCGGGCATCTCGTGGTTCAGTATCGCTCGCCACCCCCGAACCAGTCAAAAATCGTAACGCATGACCCTATCAGGGAGCCGTCGGATCAACCGACTGAATTACTCTCTGCGAGGAGGCCGAACGTTGCGTGAGGTCCGTATTCCCCTTGCACCGTTAGGGGCACTACCCTACACCCGATGATCCAGGTCGTCGAGCAATCGGACGGCAGTAGGGTATCACGATCCAGCGCGGTGCTGTTCACACTTATCCTGCCACCCGACGGGACGGTTCGTTGGGCCGGTCTACAACACACTGGTTGAGACATATTCTACCAAAAGAAACATCATTAGACCATAGAACGTCAACGAGAAAAATTCAAAATGCTTCAAAAGGAACCAGGTGAAACGTCTGGTGAGGGCGACGATTACGATATATAAACCTAAGAACCAGCTGGTCGTTTCGAAAAAGCCCGCCGAAGTGAATTGTTCGTACAGCGTCGTCCCTGCGGCCACAGCTCCCAGCAGCATCCCAATAAGAAGCAGGTTGAGCAGAATTTGAACTGCTGGCTCTCTGACGTTTAGTTTGTTCCGTCCTGGTTGTCTAGCTATTGATACAGTGAACTCTATTATCGCACTTGGTGGAACGGCAGTGCGTACTTGCAGTGCAGCTATAACCGCGACTGTGAGCGCAATTAAAAACACCAACAACACCATTTGGAACGGTTCATTTACCGGGATGGCATTGGTCAGTTGAGTCAGAGCAACCTCTCCCGAACTCAGCCCGATCGTGAGAGCGAGACCCAAATACAAGCTGATTCTAATAATTAGCGCGCCACTTTCGTCAATAGCTGCCCTGGCCGAGTCTTGACTCATACTCCGACAACGTAGGAAGGTTCAATGATTGTTGGCAGATCCCTGCTCGCCGCCGGGCAGATACGCAGCTGGAACGTCTTGTCTCGTGAGAGAACTTCAGATTAGCTAATCGTGTCTAAAGCACCGCTTTCCGGTCAGAGCCATCGCCATGTCCGCCTCGTCCGCCGCCGCGATCACGTCGGCATCGTTGACCGACCCGCCGGGCTGGATGACCGCCCGCACGCCGGCCTCGGCGGCGACCTCGATCCCGTCGGGAAACGGGAAGAAGGCGTCCGACGCGAGCACCGCTCCCTCGGCCGACGTGCCTTCAGCGTGTTCAGCGGCCTTCATGTTCGCTAGCCGTACGGCGTCCACCCGCGAGACCTGACCCATCCCGATACCGGCGGTTTCGGTACCGTCGGCGAGAACGATCGCGTTCGATTTGACGTGTTTCGTTACGCCCCAGGCGAAGCATATCGTCTCGACTTCCTCGTCGGTCGGCTCCCGGTCGGTGACGACCTCTATGTCGGCGGGCGAGAGTCGCTGGCGATCGCGCTCCTGTACGAGCGAACCGCCGACCAGGGGTCGTTCGACGACCGCTTCGGGCCGGGAATCGAGCGACTCGACGTCGAGTACACGGAGGTTCTCCTCCCCGCGGAGCACCGGGAGGGCTCCCTCGGTGTAGCCCGGCGCGACGACACACTCCTTGTACGACTCGACGATCCGGTCGGCGGTCGCTTCGTCGCACTCGCGACTGAGGGCGACGATTCCCCCATAGGCGCTCATCGGGTCGGTCGCGAGCGCACGCTCGTAGGCCGTCGCGAGCGAGTCGGCGGTCGCACAGCCGGCGGGGTTCGTGTGCTTGATCACCGCGGCGGCCGGTTGGTCGAACTCGCGGACGACCCCAAGCGCGGCGTCGGCGTCATTGTAGTTGTTGTACGAGAGGGCCTTGGCCCCGGGGTTCAACTGCTCGGCACCGATCACGCCCCCGTGAGGTGCGGCCGCGTCGGCGTACAGCGCCGCCCGCTGGTGGGGGTTCTCGCCGTAGCGCAGGGCCCGAGAACGGTCGGTGCTCGCGATCCGCCGGGCCGGAAACCGGGCCGTCGGCTCGTCGCTCTCGTCTTCGGTGTCCGCGTCCGTCTCGTCAGCGACGCCGTTCCTATCGTCACTCGCGCCGTCGGCTCCCTGATCGGCGTCGTCGTCGCTATCGTCGCTCGTATCGCCGTCGGCGTGTACCTCGCCGTCGCGGACATCGAGGCGGCCCTCTGCGAGCCAGCGGATCGCTCGCGGGTAGGCCTTGAACTCGGCCTCGCGACGCACGCGGTCCCCGAGCGTCGTGGCCGTGTCGTTCTCGAAGACTGGGACCGGCTCCTGGGTGACGATCGGGCCATCGTCGACCTCCTCGGTGGCGACGTGGATCGTACAGCCGCTCACGCGCACGCCGGCTTCTATGGCCTGTTCGTGGGCGTCGAGACCCGGAAACGACGGGAGCAACGAGGGGTGGACGTTGAGCACCAGGCCCGCTCGATCGAGGAACGTCGCGGTGAGCACGCGCATGTACCCATCCAGACAGACGGCATCGAACTCGTAGCCGGCGAGCGCGTCGAGCAGCCGACGTTCGTGGTCGGCGCGCGACTCGCCCTCGGCGTGCGGGACGACCTCGGTCGGAATTTCCCGATCGGCCGCGCTGTCGAGGACCGGCGCGCTCGGGTCGGCCGTTAGTACCACCGCCAGTTCCGCGCCGCCGGGGGCCAGGGCGGCGAGATGGGTGAGGTTCCGACCACGGTTGCCGGCGAGGCCGGCGATTCGAGTCATGGGAAAGGAGCGAGCGCCCGCCTGAAAGCGGTTGTGATCCACACGAACGCTTCTCGGTTACCCTGGGTCGGACGACGAGCGATCGGCGGGCGATCGCCGAGCGAACACCGGCGTCCGAACGCGGCTGCCCGACGAGCTGGTCGGATACGGGCTTCGGCCGCTCGATCGTCGAAGGAGTCGCCGACGCTCGTGAACGACGGGTCAGGGCCGCCGACGGCAGGAACAGTAGGAACTCGGTTCGAAGCACGTGTCCGATCGCCACCGATCACCGTTCGACGCGGCATCTCACGGCTTCACCGTACAGTTCGAGACGGGGGCCAATAGTTTATTATCGAAGTACGACGAAACAATATCATGGTATTGCTAGCCCGTATTCGCGTTCCGAGAGCGCGAACGTCACGTCGGCTCCGATCGTCGAACGGGATTGGGGCGTGGGTACGCGGATGAGCGCGACCGATCGCAAGGCGAAGTCGGTCCGCGTGCTCTGTGTCGACGACGACCCGGACTTCGCCGAACTGGCAGCGACGTTTCTCGAACGCGAGCGCGACGAGTTCGAGGTGCAGACGGCGACGAGCGGGGCGGCAGGGCTCGATCGCCTCGCCTACGCCGGGGTCGGGGCCGAAGCCGAGGCGGGGGCCGACGGGGTGTTCGACTGTGTCGTCAGCGACTACGATATGCCGGGCATGGACGGCTTGGAGTTCTTGACAGCGGTTCGCGAGACGTATCCGGATCTCCCGTTCGTGCTCTTTACCGGCCGGGGCAGCGAGGAGATCGCGAGCGAGGCGATCTCCGCCGGCGTCACCGACTACCTCAACAAGGGCTCGGGCGCCGACCAGTACGCGGTGCTCGCGAACCGCATCGACAACGCCGTCTCCCAGTACCGATCCGAACGAGACCTGCGGGCTTCGACCGAACGGCTCCGGAAGCTGTACGGGGGGATCACCGACGCGATCTTCGTCCTGAACGACGAGTGGCGGTTCACCCATCTCAACGACCGCGCCGAGGAGATACTCGAACGGACCGAAGCGGAACTGGTCGGCGAGAACGTCTGGGACGAGTTCCCCGAAGCGGTCGGCACGACCTTTCAACAGCAGTACGAGAAAGCGATGCGCCAACGGGTAACCGTCGAGTTCGAGACGTTCTACCCGCCGCTCGACGTCTGGGTCGAGATACGAGCCGTCCCGACCGAAGACGGGTTGACGGTACACGCCCGGGACATCACCGAGAAGAAAGAGCGCGAGCGGAAGATAGAACGCCAGAACGCGCGCCTCGAAACGATAATCGAGAACGCGCCGGTCGTGCT
>PXRY01000083.1:0-25096 GCA_003022925.1 Halobacteriales archaeon QS_8_65_32
CGGACTTTTTTGCGACTCGGGTATCCTCGTGCCCTTCGGGCACTGCGGGCACCGCTCGCCGCAAAAACCTTCACTAAAAACTCCGTTCCTTCGCTCCTTTCAGTCGCTCAGTCACGGTGAACTGCTCGCTCACCTTCGGTTCGCTCGCGGACAGTGGTAATCCGCCGATTGAGGGTGTCGTGTTCGACGACCACGGTAACTGGACTACCGGCGAACCGTCCACTGGTTCGTTGGGTTGGAAACCGAAGACACCTATAACATACCAGCATTAATCACTTCTCAGGAGTTTCAGTTCGCTTCAGTCGCGTCGTAAGTCACGCTGGCGCGCATGGCGATGGTCACTGATCCAGTGTCGATGGTCGTCGAGGCTGTCCCTTCACTCGTCTCGATCGCTAACTGCTGGCCGAACGGTTCGGTGTTCCCGCCAGTTGAACCGCTTCATGCTGACCGCACGCCGTCAGTTGTGAGATCGGCGGCAGCGGCGATCGTCTCGGCTTGCTCGCGGGCGGCCGTCATCGCGTCTTCGAGCGCGCTCGTGCGGAGCCGGTCGCGTGTCTCTCCCGACAGCGTGAATCGAACGTCCCTGACGCGATCCGCGCCGTTCGTTACCGCCGTGTCGATCACCTCGCCCACGCTTGCGGGATCGGTCGTGATCGTAACCGTCTGGACTGCGGTGTGCGTCCGCTGGTCGTCGTCCGGTCGGTCGTCCGTCCTGCCCGGTTCGTAGGGGGGCTCTTCCTCGTAGATCCGATACTCGTCGGCGCGAAGCCGATCGGCCGCGATGCCGGCTTCGGTGAGCGCAGTACGCATCCCTGAAACGCTTTTAGCCAATTGCTGGCGGGCGGTTACCGTGTCCGCGGCCGATGCGACGACGCTCACGCGGACGAGCGCCTCGTCGGGGTCGTCGCTCCGGCGGCCGATCGCGCTCACTTCGATCGTTCGATCCGACATGACCTCTGTAGTTTCTCCGGTAGCATGAACGATCGGACGACCGAGCCGACTCGCCCTCGGAGCGACGACTCGGAAACCGAAATCAGTATTCGTTCCACGACCGAAAGGTACAACCAATGAATTTCGACTACGGGACGTACCTCGTGACACAAGCCGATCGCTCGGTCGGCCGATCGACCCTCGACGTGGTCGAAGCGGTCATCGCTGGCGGCATCGACGTAATCCAGTTGCGCGAGAAGAATGTCACGGCACGGGAGCGATACGAACTGGGGCGAAAGGTCCGCGAGCGAACGACAGAAGCCGGAATACCGCTGATCGTCAACGATCGCGTCGATCTCGCGCTCGCGATCGACGCCGACGGCGTCCACCTCGGCGACGACGATCTCCCCCTTCCCGTCGTCCGCGAACTGCTCGGCGAGGAGGCGGCCATCGGCCGGTCGGTCTCAACGGTCGCGGACGCGCGCGAGGCCGAAGCGGCGGGCGCGGACTACCTCGGCGTCGGCGCGGTCTTCGCCACCCGATCGAAGGAGGTGACCGACGACCAGGCCGAGATCGGCGTCGAACGAGTCAACGAGATTGCAGCGGCCGTCTCGATTCCCTGCGTCGCCATCGGCGGGATTTCGACGGCCAACGCCGCCGAGGTCGTCGCCGCGGGTGCCGACGGCGTGGCGGTCATCTCGGCGATCACCGCCGCGGAAAGTCCCGAGGCAGCGACCCGCGAACTGGCGGATGCCGTCGCGGCGGGACGGGAGCAACGATGACCGCCGACGAAATCGACCTCCCGGCGGCACTCGACGCAGTTTCGACTACTCGACCGCTTATCGACGCCGTAACGAACGTGGTGACGGTGAACGCGGTGGCGAACACGACCATTCACTGGGGCGGCCTTCCCGTGATGGCCAACGACCGCCGGGAGGTCACGGAGATGGTCGCGACCGCCGACGGCTGTCTGCTCAACACCGGCGACGTGAGCGAGACCGGCGAGGAGACCGCAGTCGCGGCAGGTCGGACGGCGAACGAACACGGGCTTCCGATTACGCTCGATCCCGTCGGCGTCGGCGCGACCCCGACCAGGGCGGCGGTGATCGAACGCCTCCTCGAGACTCTCGATATCGCCGTTATCAACGGCAACCACGCAGAGATCGGCGCGATCGCCGACGGCGCGGACGAAGCGGGCGCAACGAGCGAGATCCGCGGCGTCGAAGCGGTCGGCGAGGGCGAGATCGGCGATCTCGCGGCGACGACACTCGCCTGCGCGCGCGAAACCGACGCAGTCGTCGTCGCCTCGGGCGAGACCGACGTCGTGGCGAGCGACGAAGCGGCGTACGCGGTTACCGTGGGCCACCCGATGATGGGGCAGGTCGTCGGCACCGGTTGCATGCTCGGCGCGACGCTTTCGGTCTTCGCCGCGAGCTGCGACGACCCGCTCGCGGCGGCACTGACCGCCACGACGGCTTACGGGATCGCCGGCGAGCGGGCGGCCGCGGGCGAATACGGCGAGTACGTCGGGCCGGCGAGCTACGAGGTCGCCTTCCGCGACGCGATGGCCGGCATCGCCGCCGAGGGCGACGTCCCGGCGGGGACGGACGTAAACGCCCGTATCGAGTCGGTGGCGGCCTTAGAGTGACCTCGAAGGATCGGTCGCCGTCGGCTCGGATCGGCTGTTGTTGGTAAGTTCGCTACCGATCTACGGCCATCGTCGCGAGTGCCACTGCTCCTCCGTCACCACTCCCGTTCGAGATACCCCATCAGGTCAGTCGGCTCGAAGTCGAACTCCTCGGGCAGGCGATCGGGGTCGAACGGGTGTGACTCGTTCTGCCACTCGAAAAAGCGCGCGAACGACGGCGGCGCACCCATCCGCTCGACGAACGTCTCGACCGACACGGAGACGGGTTCGACCTCGTGGCCGACGACCTCACTGAAGGCGGCAGCGACCTCCGCGAACGTATAGGAGTCGGCGGCGAGTTCGATCGTCTCGCCTGCGAAGCGGTTCGGGTCGTCGAAGGCCCGCGCCGCGAGCCGCCCGATGTCGGCGGGATCGACGAGCGTACGCCGGTCGTCCGGTCCCATCGGGTAGGGGAGTTCGCCGGTTTCGATTGCCTCGCGCTGGGCCTCGAAGTTGCTTGCGAAGCTGTGTGGTCGGAGGACTGTCGCCTGGAGGTTCGACTCGCCGATTCGCTCCTCGATATCGGCCTTCGCGTCGATATGGGGGATACCGGGCCGGTCGTCACAGTTCCCGCCGGTGCTCATCACGAGGTGTGAAATCCCGCTCTCCTCGGCCGCCGCGACGAGCGTGTCGCCCTGCTCGCGCTCGTCGCCGCCGCCCATGCCGGTCGTGACGCCGAAGGCGGCATTCATACCCGAGAGAGCCTCGTCCATCGCGTCGCGGTCGGTGAGATCGCCGGCAACGATCGTGACGCCGCGATCAGCAAGCGCCCGGGCCGCGCCGCTCTCGGGGGATCGCGTCAACCCGTACACTTCGCGTTCGTCGTTCGATTCCGGTTGAAGCGCGTCGACGACCGTCCCGCCCTGTGTGCCTGTCGCGCCGACGACTAAGATCCGTTTCGCTGTCATCACCTCTTCTAAAACGGTCGCCGATATAGCTCGTCGACTTCGGACCCCGGAAGTTACTTGTTCGCGGACTCCCCGCGACGCATGAGCGGAGTCCGGCGGTCGATCAGGGGTGACGCCAGTCGATCCGTTCGCTCCGGTTCCGAAGGAGCGGATTTCGGACGACGTCGAGCGTTCGGTTCGTCGCTTCGGGCGTAAAGGGCGCGGCGACCATGAGCCGTGCGACGTCCGCGCGCGAGACCGCCCCCCACAGACCGCTTTCGGCGGACGCGACCTGAGCGTCGTCGGTCGCCGCCCCGGTGGTCAGGACCCCAGGTCGGAAGATCGTGTAGTCCGTGCCCGACTCGCGGATCGCCCGCTCGGCTGCGGTCTTCGCTTCTACGACCGGTCCGATCGACAGCCGGAAGAAACGCGCCATCGCGCTCGCTCGATCGCCGCCGACGCCCAGCGAGGACTCCATGACGACGCGTTCGACCCCGGCGGCCGCCGCGCTTTCGACGAGGTTGATGTTCCCGGTGCCGTCGACCAACTCGTCTGCGAGGAACACCTCCTGAGGGGTCGAGCCGACGGTCGTCAGTATGAGGTCGACCCCCGAAACGGCCCGCTCGGCGTCGGCACGATCGAACAGGTCACAGACCACGACCTCGTCGGCACTGGCGCGCCTGAGGTCGCCGACGTTTCCCGGATCGGTCGTGATCGCCCGAACGTCGAGGCCGCTTCGTGCTAACAGGTAGAGCACCCGTCGGCCGGTGTCGCCGCTCGCGCCGGCGAGCAGTACCGTCGGGTCGTTGTCGATGTCCATACTGCCGGTTTGCTCGCGCCGTGCTTGAACGTTCGACCTCCCGAAGTGGTCGTGCTTCGTACAGCAGATTAAAAAGAGAGCCGCCGAGACCGTTTCGGAAGCCCCCGGCACGCTCGGCTTTTGCTCGCGGGCCACGGGCCCCTCACGGGTCGTTGCTCCCCGTTCGCTTTCGAGGCGCTCGCGGTCGCTCGCGCCTCGCTGTTCGCCGGTCCGTGGGACCTCCAGTCCCACGGACCATGCGAGCGGGCTTCGCCCGCGAGCAGATGTGGCAGCCTGCTGCAAGCTGGAGATCTCCGATTTCCAGCACTGACGAAAGATGCCGAAGGCGTCGTTCGAACCACGGCGGAGCCGCCACGCGGTCGGCCCCTTTCAGTCTCACCCTGCAGCGACTGTTCGGCAGACAATCGTGTGACTCGACGCCGCCCTCACGAACCGGTGGGTGTCCAGTCGTCGTCCGGACGATCGGTTCGGATGACCGAATCGCGACCGATCGAGCGCGGGCGATCCGGCTGCGGATGAGCCAATGACCGGTTCGGTCATACCGACGGACGGAGCGCCCCGGCGGCGTCGTCCATCGCCCGATCGGCGTGCCCTACCTCCTCGACGAAACTGAGGAAACCGTGACACAGCCTCGGATAGTGATGATGAGTAACCGAGACGTCCGCTTCGTCCAGTCGCTCGGCGTACGCCCGTCCCTCGTCCCGTAGCGGGTCGAACCCCGCAGTGAGCACGGTCGCCGGGGCCACGCCACAAAGCAACGATTCGGGCGCGCGTAGCGGCGACGCGAAGGGGTTGTAGCCGTCGACCGGGCTCCGGAGGTACTGCGCCCAGGACCACTCCATGTCCGCACGAGTGAGCAACGGCCCCTCTGCGTTCTCGCAATAGGAATCGGTGTCGAACGCGTGATTCGTGATCGGATAGGCGAGCAACTGCCGCGCAATGTCGGGCCCGTCGAACGCTCGCGACCGGATCGCCGTCGCCGCCGCCAGGTTCGCGCCCGCGCTGGTACCGCCGACGGACACCGCTGTGGGGTCGCCGCCGAAGACCCTGGCGTTCTCGCTCACCCATCCCAGCGCACGCCAGCAGTCGTCGAGTGCCGCCGGGAACGGGTGTTCGGGCGCTCTGCGGTAGTCGACCGAGACGACGATCGCTTCCGTTCTGTCGGCGAGGTGCCGACAGACTCCGTCCACCGAATCGAGCGTGCCGAGTACCCACCCGCCGCCGTGAAAGAACAATAGCACCGGCGCGGGACCGTCAGTATCGGGCCGGTAGACCCGGATCGGGATTCCCCCGCCACCGCCGCTATCGGCAGCGGCGTCGCCGTCGCCATTGCTGCCGTAATCACTACCACCCCGGCCACCGGCGAGGTCCGATCCGGAACCCGGGATCGCCGGATCACGGACGAGGTCGATCGCGGGCGGATCCGACGGGGCGAAGGCCTCGTCTTCGATCCGGCGGGCGGCGTCGATTGATAGGGTGTGCCACTCGGGGATAGCTCGATCCTCGAACGCCGAGACGACCGCTTCGATCTCCGGGTCGAGGTCGGAACGTGCGGGCATAGCTCCCGGAAACCGGGCGAGCGGAAAGTACTCCCCGATCGGTCCCGCCCCCTTTATCGTGTACGACGATTGCCCGAAGGCCGATCGAGACGGCGACGGTACGAGCGACGGGAGCCATCGAACGGACGGCGGTGGCGGCGATGGCGACTATGACCGCGACGGCGATGGCGACCGTGGCGACGACGGCGAGCATCGGGGCCGCAACGCCGAGCGACTGGACCGCGAGAACCCGCTCGCGGGCTTTCGTGACCGCTTCGCGATACCGGAGGGGGAGTGCTACATGGACGGCAACTCGTTAGGGCTTCTCTCCGCCGACGCCGAAGCGGCGGTCGAGGCCGTCGTCGATGAGTGGCGCGAGTTGGCCGTTCAGGGATGGGACGCCGCCGAACCGCCGTGGTTCACCTACGGCGAACGGCTGGGCGATCGGGTTGCACCGTTGGTCGGTGCGCGCGAGTCGGAAGTCGTCGTTGCGAACTCTACTACTATCAATATCCACTCGCTGATCGGCACTTTCTACAACGGCGACGGGAAGATACTGGTGAGCGAACTCGACTTCCCGACCGACCATTATGCGATCCGCGCGCAACTACGCCGCGCCGGCCGCGATCCCGACGACTGCCTCGAAGTCGTCGAGAGCCACGACGGCCGGACGATCGACGAGGACGACGTCGTGCGGGCAATGGACGAGGCGAGTGAGGGTAGCGAAGGCAACGAGGGCGATGGCGGCGACGGTACCGGCGTCGAGATCCTCTTTTTCCCGTCGGTGCTCTACCGGAGCGGCCAGTTGTTCGACATCGAGTACCTGACCGAAGCGGCCCACGAACGGGGAATCCTCGCCGGTTTCGACCTCGCGCACTCGATCGGCGTCGTGCCCCATGACCTCTCTACCTGTGGCGTCGATTTCGCGGCCTGGTGTTCGTACAAGTACCTGAACGGCGGGCCGGGCGCGCTTGCCGGCCTGTACGTCAACGAGCGCCACTTCGGGCGAGTACCCTCCCTTCCAGGGTGGTGGGGCCACGAGAAGGAAACCCAGTTCGATATGGACCACCGATTCACGCCCGCCGCGAACGCCGGGGCCTACCAAATCGGGACGCCGCCGATCCTCGCCGCGGCGGCCCTCGACGGGGCGCTAACGCCGATCGAGGAAGCCGGTATCGAGGCGATCCGCGGGACGTCGATCGGCCTCAGCGAGTACCTGATCGATCTCGTCGACGACCGCCTCGCCGACCAGGGGTGTGCGGTCGGCACGCCCCGCGACCCGGCGCGGCGGGGCGGCCACGTCGCGATCGAACACGAAGAGGCCGACCGGATCAGCCGGGCGCTCCGCGAGCGGGGCGTGATCGTCGATTACCGCCCACCGAACGTCGTCCGGGTCTGTCCTTCGCCGCTGTACACGCGCTACGCCGACGTCGAGCGCGTCGTCGCCGAGTTCGAGGCGGTGCTCGAAACGGGGGCGTACGAGCGCTTCGAGCCAGCGACCGACGGCGTGACGTGATCGGCGTGGTCAGTGTGATCGACAGTAGCGGTTCTCGCCGATCGGTTCGAGGGGCGGAACGCCGCGTCTTCTCAAGCCAGCGAATGATTAAACCTTGATCGAGTTTCAGAGATCGTCGGCTGCCGACGGATTCGCAAGGGCCCCGAGTAGTTTCGTTGATGGGATCGATACTTATTCCCGATTACCGAATCACCGCTACGGCACTGTCTAGTTGAGCAATCGATGAGCTACGATTTACTGTAACTGATTTCAGGATAGGACGTTTGAGAGCCTATGCTGTCGAAACTACGATCCAGCGTAGACAAAATTACTGTAATGTGCCGATTCCGTCCTCGCCGCCCATCCCTGACTGATTCCAGCCGATATGGTGCCCTTGCCACGACTCGCCGAGCGTACGATTGATATATGTTTCACCGAACGCGAGGTCTTCCGCAGCGCGCATCGCCATCCGATAGTCGTTCGTGAAAAAGTACGCGGAGAGACCATAGTGTGAGTCGTTCGCGTACTCGATCGCCTCCTCGAACGAGTTGATTTCCATGATCGGCGTCACGGGTCCGAATACCTCGTTTTGAATGATGTCCATGTCCTGTGAGACGTCCGTGACCACTGTTGGTTCATACCAATAACCTTGATTGAACGTCTCCTCGCTCGGATGCTTGCCGCCGGTTAGAATCCGACCTCCCTCCTCGCGGGCTTGGGTGACTGCCCGTTCGGTTTTTTCGAGTTCCCGCGCGCTGATCTGTGGTCCCATGTCAGGGTTGTCCATCGGATCGCCGATTTCGATGTTCCCGGCAGCGTCGACGTATTTCTCCTCGAACTCCTCACGCACATCCGAGTGGACGTACACCCGTTCGGCGCAGGTGCAGACTTGGCCGGCGTTCGTGATGCGAGCGGTGAGGACGTCCTCGACAGCCGCGTCGATATCAGCATCCTGCCAGACGATCGCCGGAGCTTTTCCGCCGAGTTCGAGCGAGACGCGCGTTAGGTCGTCGGCCGCCGTGCGCATGATCTCCTTTCCTGTCTCGACGTTTCCGGTCATCGAGATCATGTCGATCTCATCAGCACTTACGAGTCGTGCACCTACCTCCCCGCCACCGGTCACGAGATTGAAGACACCTTCGGGGAAATCGACGTTCTCGTCGATAAGCTCGACGAGCTGGAGGGTCGTGAGCGGCGTTTCCTCGCTCGGTTTCGCGACCAGCGTGTTTCCAGTGACGAGCGCTGGCGCGAACTTACGAATGAAGACTGCGATTGGATAATTCCATGGAATGATACCCGCGACGACACCGTGTGGTCTCCGTAACAGGTGAATCGATTCTCGCCTGGAATCCCCCGGAACGATGTCCCCCTCGATGCGACGATCCCACTCGGCGTTATAACGCGCGAGATCCGCCGCGGCTGTGATCTCGCCTTGAGCGACCGTGAGAGGTTTGCCCTGTTCTTTGACCACCGATTCGGCAAGTTCATCGACGTGTTCTTCCATGACGTCGGCGACAGCACGGAGTAGATCCCCACGCTCTTTCGCTGGACGGCGTGCCCAATCGTATTGTGCCTCCTGGGCAGCCGCCAGTGCTTCGTCTATCTCCTCGTCGGTCGCGTCCGGAACGTCCGCGAGTTCCTCCTCGGTCGTCGGATTCAGAACGGGAATCGATTCATCGCCCGCCGATTCCCGCCACTGGCCGCGGATGTACAGACTGGAAACGCTAGTACTCGACATGCGATGTGCGTTACCATAGTACAGTACATAGTCCTTTGCCTGGAGAGCACGCTCGTATTAAGTTAAGTAGAACCGCCCGATTCGGCGGCATTTTACTTTGTTTTCCACGAGAGCGGTTTTTAAATGCTGAATTGCGAGGCGATGAATGACCGGTGCTCAGAAGTGACCGCAGAGACACTCAAGCCGCACTGTTAGTCTCGTTCCGCCGATCCGACTCGACGATCGAAGAATACCGAAATCGCACGACAGCGCCACGATGTGCGCTTAACTCAGTACGACCGAGAGCACCGATAACAAGGGAACAGCGCCGACGTGGGTCGCTGATGCGACATCCCCTTGCGACCACAGAGGAAGCCGATACCTATCGGCGACGGATGCGAACCCATCAACTGGGTGCCATATCGGAGTACGGGTCTTTATCGAGACGATCGGCCATCCTGTCGGCGCTAAGTGTCCCGACGATGCCGATCGTCCGCTCGATCGACTCGAACGGAAGGACGCTCAGTAGGCGGTAGCGTACAGTAGACGTGGGCGAGCGTCAGTCGGCGGCCCAGGCTCCTGGTGCTCGCATCTCGTCCGTGATCCAGGACAAATCTTCGGGAATCCTTCGCTGGTAGTGGGTGTGAAGAGCAATCCCGCCGATAATTTCGGCTACGGCGTCTTCAGGGTTCGTTTCATCGTCGCTTAGCCCCGCTGCTCCTCGGGCGAGCAGAAGGACAGCGGCTACCAGCGCCTGTGTGTGGGTCGACGCTTTGTCGAGCATCTCTTCTGAGAGCAGCACTTCCGACATCCAGAGGTGCCTGCCCAGGTCGTCGAGCCAGTCGACCACACCCTCGGTCGCTCCGCGTGTCGTCATCGGCGAGACTTTCTCGGGGTTCTCCGGCTCCCAGCGCACGTTCCGTTCGATTTCTTTGGTGTGTGCGAGGGCTTCGCTCACTGATCCGGAGAGAGTCGATCTCACACCTGCCTTCTCGAACACCGATGCGTCTTCGGCGTTCCGTAGGGCATGGACGAGACACTCGTCGAGGAACTCGGCATCGAACGGCGGGAGAGTCTCGTCCGCGGTTTCGAAAAAGTCCACCGACACGAGGTGTGAAACGACCTCGTTGGCCGCCCTCGCTACGCCTCTGTATTTCTCCTCCAGTTCCGGTGTCAGGTTGTCGTAGGTCAGTGATGGAATCGCCGCCGACGCTTTCGCCGTCTCCTCGGCACCGTCGGACAGCGTCGCCCTGTTTACTTCCGTGCTTATCTCTCCCGCTAACTCCTTGCCAGCGGCGGCGAGTTTTTCCCTCGCTTCCTGACCTATCGAATCATCGATATCCTTTGTCACGGTACCAGATACCAACAACCACTATATAAAGTTTGGGGTGAATGTGGCTTTGTTAGAGAAGTCCGATTTTGATCCGAGATCGCCACAGAGAACGTCTCTATCGACTGCCGAATCGACTTTCTTAACAAAGCCGGTGAATGTGGCTTTGTGCATGAACTCGGCTCTGTTGAGAAACTCGGCTGTCTGGTGCGCTCAGCGTGCGTCTCAGCGGCGCCATCGAGGGCGGTCGTTTCTGCGTTGAAAAAGTCGGTCGGAAAAAGGACTTTCTAAACAAAGCCGGTAAATGTGATCCATCGCAGAACTCCCATATTAACTCGACTTCTGCAACGCTGCGTCGATTTACCCTCAACAGGAGCGCTCGTCCCCCGACTGATTTCCGACGACGATCGAGTTTCGCAACGGACCCGATTTCTACAACGGAACCGGTGAAGATCGCTTCGGAGCAGTACACTACTAAACTCGGCTTCGCCAACAAGGCTACCCGTCTACCTGTACCGTAAAATACTAGTGTTTTCCGTGTCACCCTGACATGAAATAACATGTCAGCACCAGACGTCACTGATACGGGGCGAGTGGATTACGGTCCGGCATACGAGACGTACGCGACCGACGAGATCCCGGAGGTGTCGGTTACGGACGAACTGTTGTTAGAGGACGGGGAGAACGAGGAATCGTGGCTCCACTATCGTGGCGGATACAGAGGCCACGGCTATACCCACTGCGACGTACTCGACACGGAGAGCATCGGGGATCTGGAACTCGAATACATATATGACGTGGATACGGGCGGGGGGTACGAGGACTCGCCGACCGTCGTCCCGGGCGATCCACCCGTCATGTACACGATCGGCGGCTACGACAAGATGGCCGCGCTCAATGCACGGACGGGCAAAGAACTCTGGATGTTCCAGCCGCGGTTCAGACACTACACGGACTTCAGTATGGCCCGTCCCTATAGCCGGGGTGTCGCAGTCTATCGAGACAAAGTGTATCTCAACGCGACCGATACGACGATTTACGCGCTCGATCGCTACACCGGCGAGGAGGTCTGGTCGACCCGTCTCCACGACCCGACCAACGGTTACTTCCAGACCCAGAAACCGATGGTCTACGATGGAATGCTCGTTCTCGGTCACTCGGGTGGAGAACGTGGCGTTCAGGGTAAGTACACGGCCGTTGACGCCGAAACCGGCGATGTCGAGTACCAGCGTAGCTTCATAACGGCGGACAAATGGCCTGAGGACAGTGAGTTCTACGGTGCTGGAACGGCGTGGATGACGCCGGTCATCGAACCCGAGACCGATACGATCTACTGGTCGACCGGGAACCCCGGACCGGATTTCAACGGCAACGTCCGACCCGGACCGAACGTGATGACGTGCTCGACGGTCGCAACCGACGCACACACCGGCGAACTGAAGTGGTTCTACCAGATCCTCCCGCAAGACTGGTGGGACCGGGACATCGCCAGTCCGCCCCTCGTTGCGGCGCCGAGCGACGGCCAGCGACGGGTCTTCCAGCAGGGCAAGCACGGCTGGGTATATATGTTCGATGCGGAGAACGGGAAAGTCCTCGAACGGAGCGCGCCGTACGGCTATCACACGGACAACGAGTTCGTCCGCCCCGGCTTCGGCAACGAGGAAGCCGTCGAGAATCAAGCGCCGTCCCTCTGGGGCGGGAGCGAGTGGTCGCCCCCTAGCTGGTCTCCGAAGACCAACCGCTTCTACGCGCTGGGCAACTTCACCAAGAACGACCTCGTGGCCGCCCATCCGGACTATGAGGAGCGAGCCCAGGGGAGCTACGGCTACCTCGACGGGTTCGTCGGTGGTGGCCTCAAAGACGACGTGCTCCCCACGAACGAAGGGGGCGAAGTGGTAGCCTATGACCCCGAGACCGGAGCCCGAGACTGGACACACGAGACGCCGGGAATGATGATGTCCGGCTCGCTCGTGACCGGCGGCGATGTTCTCATCGTTGGCCTCCCGACTAGCGAAATCCGATTCATCGACGCCACGAACGGCGATCTCTTGCGTAGGGAGCGAGAAGCCGACGCGCCGGTGTGTGCTGCACCGTCGAGTTGGTACGATCCCGCCACCGAAAAGCAGTACATTGCTGTTGCTGCCGGCGGCGGCGGCGATGTCGCACGCTATAAGTATCCGTCCCGGCCAGGACACTTACTGGTCTTTTCAGTCGAGGCGTAAGCCACCTCTCGTCTTTCTGCAAAGAAAGGGTTGCACGCGCATAGAACCGCCTCCCTGCACATCGGATCGACCTTGCGACGTGTAACGAATCGCAATCGAGACCGGCGCGTGCCGAGATCACCGCGCCCATCCGGATAGGTACGCGAACGAACGGTAGTCAGTTACTCGACGCAATGCCTCTACGACGAACGATGTGCAAGGAGCGGTCGGTGTGTATCTAAACGCGAATCGAGCAGAGCGGAACTCCCGAGGAGCGCGCCGTCCCGGGACGAAAACCGTTATACATCGCGTCACCACTACCAGTACCCGAATGGAGTACCGCGCGCCCAACCGGTTGCTCCGGGTCGATCTCTCCGCCGAGACGGTCGAGAGCGAGGCCATCCCTGACGAGTGGCTAGGCCGGTACGTCGGCGGGAAGGGGATCGGGGCTCGCTACCTCTACGAGGAGGTTGAGGCGGGCACCGACCCGCTCAGCCCTAAGAACTGTTTGCTCTTCTGTCTCGGGCCGCTATCGGGGCTCACGCTGGGCGAACCGCGCTACGCCGCGATCACGAAATCACCTCTCACGAATACGTTCCTCGATTCGTATTCGGGCGGACGGTTCCCTGCAGCGCTCGCAGGCGCGCTCGGTTCTCACATGGCCGTGTCGGTGTACGGGCGGGCCGACCGACCGGTCGTGCTCACCGTCGAGGACGGGAGCGCGAGCATCGAACCCGCCGGCGACCTGTGGGGAGCCAATACGATCGCGACCGACGACGCTTTGAATGGCGAAGTGGCCTGCATCGGGCCGGCGGGCGAGACGGGAGTGACGTACGCGACGATCGCGTCGGACGGGGCCGAACACCACGCGGGCCGGGGCGGGGCCGGCGCGGTCATGGGTGCGAAGAATTTGAAGGCCGTCGTCGCCCGCGGTGCGCTCCCCGAGATCCCCCCTGAAATCGTCGATCTTCGGGAGGCCTACGGGGCGAAGTACGAGGAGAGCGACGTCGGCCGGTGGCGGGCGGCGAGCGGCGTTCTCGAAACAGTGGATTTCGCCGACGAGGTCGGGGCGCTGTCGACCCGCGGGTGGCAACACCGTCGGTTCGAGGGCGCCGAGGAGATCGGCATCGAAGCGGTTCGTGAGGCCGCCACTGGGCGCGAGCGCGCGCGCGTGAGCGACATCGGGGGAGCCGATACGGGAGGCTCGGGAGGGCCGGAAAGTAAGCGGGCCCCAGGAGACCCGGGCGACTTCAGGGTGGGGACCGACGCGGGCGAGAGCGTTCCCCGGGGGGCAACGGCGATGAGCCTGGGGGCAGGGTTAGGCATCGACGACTTCGAGGCGGTCGCGGCGCTCGGGGAGACGTGCAATCGCTTGGGGATGGACCTCATCAGCGCCGGCGCGGCGGTCGCCTGGACGATGCGAGCCGCCGAAACGGGGGTGATCGACTACGATCTCGCCTTCGGCGACCCGGCGGGCGCGGAGGAACTGCTCATCGAAATCACGGCCAGGGACGCGCCGCTCGCCGACGCGCTCGCCGAAGGCGTCGACGTTGCGGGCGAGCGCTTTGGGACGGAGGAACTGATTCCGACGGTCAAGCGGATGGAACTACCCTCGTATGACCCGCGCGGTGCGCCGAGCATGGCGCTCGCGTACGCGACGAGCGATCGGGGGGCCTGTCACCGTCGGGCGCTCCCGATCGAGGAGGAGGCCTTCGCGGTCGACGCCTGGACCCCGACCGAGACCGCACGGGTCGTGATCGCCGAACAGGACCTCCGGTCGGTGCTGTGGTGTCTGATCGTCGACGACTTCGCCGGCGCAGCGTTCGACGACTTAGGTGCGGCGTGGCTGAACGCGATCGGCCTGTCCCACGACTTTTCGGACCTCCGGACGGTCGGCGAGCGGGTCTGGACGCTCACCCGCCTGTTCAACGTCCGCGAGGGCTTCGCGCGCGCGGAGGACTCGCTACCGCCGTCGCTTGCCGCCGCCGTCAGCAGCAGGGCCGACACCGAAGCGGACGATGGTGATTCGGACGACAGTGACGACCCGGACACGGACGCCGCGGCTGTCGGCGGGATCGATGTCGAGGAATTCGCAGCGACGCTTGACGCCTACTACGCGCTGCGGGGTTGGAGCGACGGGGGATTCCCCACCGAGGAGACGATCGAACGCCTCGATCTCGACGAGGTCGTCGACGCCGACACCCCGATCGACGACCAACCGGACGACTACCCGACGACGGCGAGGGCGACCGACCGAAGCGAGACGTGAGACGACGACCGCGATGCTATGAGTCTCGTAGACACGTCCCCGCCGGGCGCATCGAGCGTCGGTAGTCGTCTCGCCGAGCCGTCGTCGCCGCCAGCGGCCGCGGTCGTTACCGTTTCGGGTACCCTGCAACTGAGCTTCGGCACGTACTCGCTGTCGGTGCTCGAAGCCTGGCGGGCACTGCTCGACCCGGCGGTCGTGGGGGATCTCGCGGCGTGGCGGGCCTTTCTGCTCGGCGCGCGGATCCCCGACTTGGAGACCGGAACACTCGTCGTCTGGACCGTACGTCTCCCCCGCGTGCTCGTCGCCGTATTAGTGGGCGCGAACCTCGCGGTTTCGGGCGCGGTCTTCCAGGCGGTGACGCGCAACGAACTCGCGAGCCCGTTCGTCTTAGGCGTGAGTTCCGGCGCGGGGTAGCAGTCTTATTGACTCTCGTGATCTTCACCGGGCTCGCGCCGTACCTCCCCTTGTTCGCCGCCGTCGGCGGCGGGGTGGCCTTTCTCTTAGTCTATGCCATCGCGTGTCAGGGCGGGACCTCGCCGGTCAGACTGGTGCTCGCGGGCGTCATCGTCAGCAGCGTGTTCGGATCGGTACAGACGGGTCTGTTCCTCCTGATCGAGGACATCGGGCTCGTCCAGAGCGTGATCGCCTAGACAACGGGCTCGCTCGTCGGCACCGACTGGACGCAGGTCCGCACGATCGTCCCCTGGAGCGTGCTGGCACTGGGGCTCGCGCTCGTCTCCGCGCGCCAGTTGAACGTACTCACGCTCGGGGAGCGAACCGCCAGTTCGCTCGGGATGTCCGTCGAACGAGTGAGATTCGGGCTGTCGGGCGTCGCCGTACTGGCGGCGGCGAGCGTGGCCGCCGCCGGGATCGTCGGGTCCGCGGGACTGGTCGTCCCCCATATCGTCCGTCGCGTGGTCGGCAACGATCACAAGCGGCTCTTAGTGGGCTGTGCGGTCGCCGGGCCGGCGTTGATGACCGCCACCGACGCGGGTGCCAGACTCGCGCTCAGTCCCGCCTAGGTCCCCGTCGGCATCGTCACCGGCCTCGTCGACGGCCCGTACTTCCTCTACTTGATGCGCGAACACGGCGGGTTCCGGGGGCTTTTGATGGACGACAGCGCCAACTCCGGCGATGCCACGGACGCCGACATCGGCGACACCGACCGCTGAAATCCGTCGGCGTCGTCGGACGGATCGACCTCCTCCGGCGAGTCGAGTCCGTTTCCCTCCGCTCGGGGCGAGCGCCGAACGGAGCCGTCGATCGAAACGGACGAAACGAAAGTCGACGCTACGGACCTCGTGCTCCAGTACCCCGGCGGCGAGACGCCGGTCATCGACGGGGCGTCGATCGCGATTGCCCGGAACACGGTGACGGCGCTGATCGGTCCGAACGGGAGCGGCAAGAGCACGCTTCTGCGTGGGCTCGCCGATCAGCTCTCCGCGCAGGACGGGCAGGTGCTGCTTGACGAGCGTGCGGTCGACGAACTTCCGGACAGGGCGCTGGCCCGCGAACTCGGGCTCATATCTCAAGAACCGACCTCGCCAGGGGCGCTGTCGGTCGAGAGGCTCGCCTACCACGGTCGATACCCGCATCGGAGCTTTTTCGAGTCGGTCGACGACGCGGACGTCCGGGCGGTCGAGCGGACGCTCTCGCTCACCGGCATCAAGGCGCTGCGCGATCGCCCGCTGTCGGACCTGAGCGGCGGCCAACGCCGGCTCGCCTGGCTCGCGATGACCCTCGCCCAGGACACCGATGTCCTGTTGCTCGACGAGCCGACGACGTTTCTCGACTTGCGCCATCAACTCGCCGTGATGGATGTCGTCGAGACGCTTCGGGCCGAAAGCGATCGAACCGTCGTGCTCTACGACGGGGAGATTCGCGCGCGAGGGACGCCCGAGGAGGTCGTCACTGAGGGATTGCTCGCCAGCGTCTTCGGCGTCGAAGCGATCGTCGAGGGAAGCGAGCGCGGCCCCCGCGTGACTCCGTTGCGCCCAGTGGCGGACGCGGGCCGCAACGCCACCGACTGAGTTCGGCGTTCACTCGGCATCGCCCTGCTCCGCGGCTCGCCTCCGCTCGCCGCTTCGATTCGAGGCTTCGTTCCCGTTGGTTACTCTGCTTCACGTACTGCTCGCCATATTTTCTCGGGGGTGAGCGGCATGTCGACGTGATCGACGCCGAAGGGCGCGAGGGCGTCACAGACGGCGTTGACGACCGCGGGCGGCGAGGCGATCGTGCCCGCCTCGCCGGCACCCTTGACCCCTAAGGGATTGTGCGGCGAGGGCGTCACCGTTGCTGCGGTCTCCATCCGCGGGATGTGCTGTGCGCTCGGCATCACGTAGTCCTGCAACGACCCAGTGATCAACTGGCCATTGTCGTCGTATTCGGCCTGCTCGTACAGCGCCTGGCCGATCCCCTGGGCGATCCCGCCGTGAATCTGGCCCTCGACGATCTTCGGGTTGATCCGCTCGCCCACGTCGTCGACCGCGACGTAGCGCTCGAAGGTGATCTCGCCCGATTCGGGGTCGACCTCGACGACCGCGACGTGTGTGCCGAACGGGAAGGTGTAGTTCTCCGGATCGAAGAAGGTCGTCGCCTCGATGCCCGGTTCGGCGTCGTCGGGTAGGTCCTGGGCCGAGTACGCGTCCCGAGCGATCTCCTGGATGCCGATCGACCGTTCGGGCGCGCCAGCGATCGAGAATTCACCGTCACCGAACTCGACGTCCTCAGCGGCGGCTTCGAACCGGTGGGCGGCGATTATTCGAGCTTGCTCGACGGCTTTCTCGGCGCTACGCGAGACCGCGCTGCCGCCGACCGGCCCGCTGCGCGAGCCATACGTCCCCGACCCCTCGGGCACTTCCCCCGTGTCGCCCTGGACGACCTCGACGTCGTCGTAGGGCACGCCGAGCCGGCTCGCGGCGATCTGGGCGTAGCTCGTCTCGTGGCCCTGGCCGTGTGAGTGGGTGCCGGCCTGGACGACGACCCCGCCTGACGGCGTAAAGCGGACGAGCCCGCTTTCGAACAGGCCCGGCGCGACGCCACACGCCTCGACGTAACACGAGAAGCCGATCCCCAGGTACCGATCCTCCCCGCGCAACTCCTCCTGACGCTCGCGAAGCGCGTCGTAGTCGAGGATGTCGAGGGCCTCGTCGAGGGATTTTCTGTAATCGCCCGAGTCGTAGACGTGGCCGGTCGGCACCTCGTACGGGAACGCCTCGGTCGGGATGAAGTTCCGTCGGCGCAACTCGGTCGGGTCGATTGCGAGTTCCCGAGCCGCTCGATCGACGAGGCGTTCGATCACGTAACACGCCTCGGGCCGGCCGGCCCCGCGGTAGGCGTCGACCGGCGCGGTGTTGGTGAAGACGCCCGTGACTTCGGCGTGAAGCGCGGGTACGTCGTACTGCCCACAGAGCATCTCGCCGTAGCTGTCGCTCGCGACCGTCGCTTGGGCGGTCGAGAGATATCCCCCCAGGCCCACCTGCGAGTCGGCGCGTAGTCCCAGGATAGTTCCGTCGTCGTCGAGCGCGAGTTCGGCGTGGGTGCGGTGATCGCGCCCATGTGACGTCGCGAGAAAGCCCTCCGTTCGCGTCGCTTGCCACTTGAGGGGTCGTTCGAGTTCCATCGCCGCCCACGCCGTCACGGTCTCGGCTGCGTACTGGTGGATCTTCGAGCCGAACCCGCCGCCGACGCTCGGGGCCCGAACCCTGATCTTCCCCGGTCGAACGCCGAGCGACGCCGCCAGGCGATCGCGGTGGTTGTGGGGGTTCTGTGTCGTGAGTTCGACGGTCAGGTCGCCGGTCGATCCGCGGTAGCGGGCAACGGCGGCTCGGGGTTCCATCGCTGCGGGGATTACCCGGTTGTTCACCAGGTCGAGTTCGGTGATGTGACTCGCCTTCTCGAACGCCTCGTCGGTGGCGGCCGGGTCGCCGACCGACCAGTCGATCCCGACGTTCGTCGGACAGTCCTCGTGGATCGTCGGGGCGTCCTCGACCCGTGCGTCCGCCAGGTCGGTAACGGCGTCGAGACGGTCGTAATCGATCGAGATCGCCTCGCTCGCGTCGTGGGCGGCGTACCGATCGGTCGCGACGACCGCGGCGATCGGCTCGCCCTGATACCGGACCGTCTCGCCCGCGAGCATCGGGCGGTCGGGCGCGGTCGCGCACGGCGGATTCGCGGCCTGGAGCGTGCCCGGCGCGTCCGACTCGTCGACGTCGGCGGCGGTGTACACGGCGAGAACGTCCGCGCGTGCTTCGGCGTCGGACGTATCGATCCCTTCGATGCGGGCGTGGGCGTACCGGCTGCGACGGAAGGCGACGTGAACTGTCCCGGGATGCTTGATATCGTCGGTGTACTCGGCGTCGCCCGTGACGAGCGCGCGGTCCTCCCGGCGCTCGATCGGTGCGCCGAGGAGGTCGCCGCCCTCGCTCTCGATCGCGTCGGCGTCGCTCGATTCGACGCCCATCGTCATCGCCCTTCGGCGGTGGTTTCTACCGACTCGCCGACGATCGGTGTTCTCGATGTGTCGACGCTCGTGACCGATGGTCCGGCCGCGTTTCGCATACCCCTGTACATGATCGTCTCATACCTCGTCCGCGAAGGGCAAAGCGTTTGCCACGAGTACTTTCGACGATCGAGCGAGCGAACCGGCGATGTTTAGTCGAGTGACGAAGGCCAACAGAACGTGTCTCGGGCGGGACTGGAAGCGCTCGTGAACGCCCGGCGGCTTCCAAGACGGTCTCGACGGCTCTCCTTCGAGAACCCTCCCAGCAGAGGAGTACTGCCGTCGATCCGCAAACTATTATCCGTTCGCCGATCGGCGACCGTGTGTGGACGACCTCGAACCCGGAACTACCCTCGAACGTCGGCGAACGCCTCGGTCCCACGGGAGCGACGATCCGCGATGAGCGCGCTCGGCGAGGACGGTCCGGACGTCGCGGTCCTCAGGGAAGGCATCCACGGGATGCCGATCGGCATCTACGCGAACGCGCTGCGCGAACGGCTCCCCGATGCCGAGATCGCGCTTGCACACACCCCCGCCGAGGAACGCGAGCTATTGGGAAGCGCCCCGATCGCAACCGGCATCCGTCTCGACGAGGCCCAACTCAATTATGCGAACGACCTCCGGCTGTTCGCCTGTGCGGCCGCGGGCGTCGATCACCTGCCGATAGAAGCGCTCGCCGAGCGCGACGTCGCGGTCACGAACGCGTCGGGCGTGCACGGCCCGAACATCGCCGAGTACGTCCTCGGCGCGATTCTGCACTTCGTCCGTGGGTTCGGGACGGCACAGCGACGAAAGGACCGCCACGAGTGGCGACACTTCCAGTCGCGTGAACTCAAGGATAGCACCGTCACCGTTGTCGGCCTCGGGTCGATCGGGGAGACGATCGTCGATCGCCTGGATTCGTTCGACGTGGAGACCATCGGCGTGCGCTACAGTCCCGAGAAGGGCGGGCCGACCGACGAGGTCGTCGGGTTCGACGACGAGGCAGTCCACGGCGCGCTTTCCCGCACGGACTACCTGGCGCTCGCGACGCCGCTGACCGACACCACCGAGGGACTGATCGGCCCCGAGGAACTCGTGACCCTCCCGCCGAACGCCGTGGTCGTCAACGTCGGACGGGGGCCGTTGATCGACACCGACGCGCTCGTCTCGGCGCTCCAGCGAAACCACATCGACGGCGCGGCGCTCGACGTGACCGACCCCGAGCCACTCCCCCCCGATCACGTGCTCTGGCAGATGGACAACGTACTACTGACGCCACATAACTCCGGGCATACCCCCCGGTACTACCACCGTCTCGCCGACATCGTTGCGGACAACGTAGAACGGATCGCCGAAACCGGTTCGTACAACGATCTGGACAACCAGGTACAGTAGCGCGTCGTCTATCGTCTATTCGTCCGTCGTCCGTTACCGGTTCCGCCGGCCCGGTGACCGTCGGCGGAACGTCCCGTCTCCGGTCGCTCGTCGTCGCTCACTCCTCGCCGCTCGATGGAGCATCCGGCGCGTCTTCGCCCTCGACGTTCGTCTCCCGGACGCGCACGCCCTTGGCCGCCAAGTGGTGCATCTGCCGTTGAGCGAACTCCTCTTCGGTCGTTCCGCGCGTCGCGAGCACGTGCATCGTCGCGGTGCCCGCCGGCCGCATCGTCCGGCCGGCTCGCTGGGTGCCCTGACGGCGCGAGCCCCCGAGCCCGGAGGCGACGATCGCCAACTCGGCGTTCGGGAGGTCGATCCCCTCGTCGCCGACCCGCGAGATAACGAGGGTGTCCCGATGGCCGTCCCGGAACTCCGCGAAGAGCGCCTGCCGGCGGTGGTGGGCCATCGACCCGTTCACGAACGGTGCCGAAAGGGCCTCCCCGAGCGCCTCGCCGTGATCGAGGTATTCACAGAAGACGAGCGCTTTCGCGTCGGAATGGTTCCTCCGAAGCTGCCGGACCTCCGTTAACTTCGCGAGGTTCATCGCGGCGAGTTTCCGTTTCGCATGGCCGGCGTCCGCGCTCGCGTGTTCGTTGCGCGCGGTGTCAGTGTCCCAGGGGACGTAGCGGATCTCGACTTCCGGCTCGGCGACGAAGCCCGCCTCGAACAACGACTCCCAGTCCGCACCGATCGGCGGGCCGATCAGCGTGTAGATCTCCTCTTCCTTGTCGTCCTCCCGGATGGGTGTTGCCGACAACCCCAATCGGTGACGAGTCTGGAGATTTACCGTTCTCTTATATATCGAGGCCGGAATGTGTTGACATTCGTCATACACGATCAACCCCCATCGGCGTCCATCGAACAGTTGTCGATGGCGGTCCATGCCGGCGGTCTGGTAGGTCGCGATCGTTACCGGTCTGATCTGTTTCTCGCCGCCGTGGTATTCACCCACCTGCTCGGGCGATAGCGAGGTGTGCGTTAGTACCTCCTCGCGCCACTGGGCGGCGAGTTCGCGACTCGGCACGAGGATCAGGGTCTCGCCGCCGACGTCGGCGAGCGCGCCCAGCGCGGCGATCGTCTTGCCGCTGCCCGGCGGACCGACGAACACGCCCGCTTTCTTTTCGGCGAACTCGCGGACCCAGTGGGCCTGGTACTCCCGCAGGGGGACATCGAGGTCGATCGAGAGGGGTTCGCCCTCGTCGAGAGCGCGTTCGTCACGGACGGGGTAGCCCGCCTCGTAAAGCGTGCGTTTGATCGCCGCGGTGGCTTCCTCGGCGGCCCAGCTCTCGGTGTCCGAAAGCGTCGCGCGCAACTGGCCGTCGGTGAGCTTCTGGCGCGCGACGTTGCCCATGAGGTCGGCAGTTTTCGCTTCGAGAACGGTGTAGCCCTCGGCGTGTGTGCGGAGAACGAACTGGTTCGCGCGCTTCCACTGGGTTTCGAGCCACGATTCGAACGGCTCGGAGTGTTTTCGCAGCACCTGGCGCGTGGTTCGCAGCAACTCGTCGAGCGAGTCGTGAGGGGCGTGCCAGACGTCCTCGCGGCGGACCTCGTAGAGGTAGCTCTCGAACTCGGTAGTGGTCACCAGGTGGGCGAAGGTCGACAGTTGCGCGCGGGTGAACTGTGAGGGGCTGTCGGCGACGATCTCCCGGCGATCGGGAAAGAGGACAACGCGCTCGCGGTCGGCTATTCGGGACCAATCGGTCGGATACCAGACGACCGGATCGTTCGCGACGGCCGCGCGCTCGATCGTCCCCTCAGCGGCGAGCGCGTCGAGCGCCCGGCTGGCTTCCGCCTGGGTACACGAGAGCGCCCGGGCGAGGCCGCTCGCGGTGGTCACAGGTCGGCCGAGCGCTTCGAGCGCGTCGTAGAAGTCGTCGATCCCGATACCAGCATCGTCGTTGTCCTCGTCGGCCTCATTGTCCTGATTGAGAGCGCCGTCGCCGTCGTCGGCGGAAGCACCGTCCTCCGAGACGTCAGCACTCCCGGCAGCGTCGGCGGTCGCAGCGATCTCGCTGGTCTCGTCGGTCCCGGCAGTGTCGGGAGCGCCGGAGGCCTCATGAGCGTTCGCGTCAGTCGGGTCGCCTGCCGTCTCGCTGTCGGGGTCAGGGTCGGGGTCGGAATCCGGATCCGGTTCGTCGGTCACTACGAACAGGTAGGCGGGGCGGCCCGAAACGGCTTACGTATCGCCCGCCCATTGGGGGGAATTCGGGACGGCCGGCGCGTCACTCCTCGGCGTCAACGATTCGCTCGACGACGCGCCGAGAGCGATCCTCAGTGCCGTCGTCGGTGCCGCCGCCGTCGTCACTGTTGCTATCGCTACCGGCGTTCTCGTAGCGATAGAGCGCGCCCTCTTCCTCGCCTTCGGTGACGCGATGGGAGCCGTCGCAGAACGGATAGCTCTTGGCGAGTCCGCAGCGGCAGATCGCGACGTCGCCGTATTCCTCGTCGAGATCGTTGGCATCGATTCTGAGCGGCGAGCGGTCCTCGTGGGTAACCAGTCGAGCCATACCAATGCGAACCGGTGGCGCGCTCATAAGCGGCCGGACTCGGAGGACGGCAGTGTTAGCTTACGCAATTGCCCGCCGAACAACCGCCACGGGTGGGACTGAAAGGGGCCGACCGGTCGGCGACGGCGGGCGACGCAAGCACCACAGGCGAACGAACGTAGTGAGCGAGCCGAGGCGCGCAGCGAGCCCCCCGATTCTCGCGAGCGAACAGCGTGAGCGAGTGAGAGTTCGGAAGTCGCAGCCCGCATAGCGACCGCAGGGAGCGAGCGGGACTGTCTTCCGTGAGCCGAGCGGGAGGGGGCTTTCTACACCCTAGTGCTGTCTCTCGCTGCTCAATCACTCTTGTCTGAACATTATCGTTCTCCATGCCCGAAGCGAACTGACACGTCCAGCACCTCATCGGGCTCTTCGTCGTATCGGCCGACCTTCGCGCATCGATCCGTCGGTCCATCAGTCCGTCCGTTATCTCCTCGGGTAGGTCGGCGCTCGCTCAGACGATCCGATCGAGCGCTTCGCGGACCGCACGAGCCACCCGCGCTGAATCCGCCTGTGTGTCGATTCCGGTGTCGGTGCGGACGACCGGTCGGTCGAGCCGGGTGTCGTCGCGCTCGTCGATCACGAACGCGTCGGCGAAGTCGTAGGTCTGGGCGACGCCCGCGGTGCCCGCTTCCCGACCTGTGGCCTGCATGAGCTTCGCCGCCGGGCCGGAGAACACCCGATCCTCGACGAACGGCGAGACCACCACGACGGGCGTCTCGGCGAGGGCTGCTTCGAACCCGGGTACCGAACACATCGGGCCGATGGACGTCACCGGGTTCGAGGGGCCGATCACGACCGGTTCGGAAAGCGCCTCACGCACCTCGGCGGTCGGCGTCGCCGCCTCCGCTCCTCGGAACTCGACGTCCGTAACTGCGGGCTCGCCGCCGCGCGCGACCCAAAAGTCCTGGAAGTGGACCTCTCCCTCGGGCGTGTGGATCATCGTTGCGACCGGGTCGTTGCTCATCGGCAATAGGGTCACGTCGAGCGCAAAGGCCTCCGCGAGCCGTTTGGTGGCCTCGGTGAGACCGTAGCCCTCGTCGAGCAGGCTCGTTCGGAGCGTGTGGACGGCCCGGTCGCGGTCGCCGATGAGCATGAACTCCCCGACGGCCGAGAAGCGACGCCAGCGTGCGAGCGGCCGTCCTTCGGTCTGTCGCTCGGGGGAAAGGAATCGCGGCCCTTCGTCGAAGCCGGCCGCGCGCGAGAGTTCGACGATCGCGTCGTGGGTCGCGGTGTCGTCGTCGGCGATCCCCCACCACCGCTCGCGGTCGAGTTCGTCGGCCTGGGAGTACAGTACGGTATCCGCGTCCGGGCAGACGAGCACGCCCCCTAAGAACACGTCGTCGCCGGTGTTCGCAATAACGGTAGTGTTCGCCGGGTCGAACGCCCCCTCCGCTCCCCGGAGCAGTTTCGGGGTGCCAGTCCCCCCGGCGAGAAAGGTCACCATGGCCGGAGTCCACGGTGCGCGGAATAAACGCTTGTGCTCCGGTCGCCGTCGTTCTTAGTTTTGCCGTCTTTAACAAAAGGGCCGTTGGGACCGTTTCGGAAGCCCCCTCCCGCTCGACTCGGGGGGCTCGCTGTCGTTCAAAAACGCGGAGCGTTTTTGCTGCAAGCGGGACCTCCGGTCCCGCAATGAGTGTGGGACTCACAGAGTCCCGCGAACCTGCGAACAGCGAGGCGCGAGCGACTGCGAGCGCCTTGAAAGCGAACGGGGAGCAACGACCCGTGAGCGGGTCTCCGGCCCGCGAGCAGATGTGGCAGG
>PXRY01000083.1:25174-37956 GCA_003022925.1 Halobacteriales archaeon QS_8_65_32
CGAACCACGGTGAAGCCGCCACGCGCCCGGCCCCTTCCAGTCCCGCCCGAACCGGCTTCCGTCGATCTTCGTCGCTTCACTGAATACCGCTGTGACCGTTGCCCGGCCATTTATCACCTGGGGAGGTGCGCCTCGGAGTATGATCGAAGACCGTGACGACGCTTACCTCATCACCCACGCGCTCGCGAAGGATACCCTCTCGAAGCTACGCGACGTCCGGACCGAACAGGTCGCCTTCCGCAAGGGCCTCGTGAAACTCGGCCGGATCTGTGGCTACGAGATCATCGACGGCGCGATGGACACCGAGTACGTCTCGATCGAGACGCCGCTCGAAGCGACCACCGGCGAGCGCGTCAAGGGCCTCGATCGGGTCGTGATTGTCAACGTCCTGCGCGCCGCCACGCCGTTCGTCGAGGGGCTGCTCAAAGCCTTCCCGCGCGCGAAACAGGGGATCATCTCCGCCGGGCGCAACGAGGCGGCGGGCATGACGAACGGTGAGTTCCCGATCGACATCGATTACGTCAAACTCCCCGAGATTACCCCCGCCGACACCGTCATCGTCGCCGACCCGATGCTCGCAACCGGCTCGACGATGTGTGCCGTGCTCGATCGCGTCTTGGAGGGCCAACCCGACCCCGAGCACCTGTTCGTCCTGTCGGCGGTGAGCGCCCCGCCGGGCCTGTTGAACGTCGCCGAAACAGTTCCGGAGGCCGACCTGCTTACCGTTGCGATCGACGACCGCCTGGACGACGACGGCTTCATCGTTCCCGGACTGGGCGACGCTGGTGATCGGGCGTTCCGAACCGCTTGAGACCACGGTTCGTCGTTTCGCTGTCGGTCCGAAACCGGCGAGCGAGCGCGAGGGACCGAACAGACGAGTCAGTTATTCCCCCGTCCCTCTCGTGGAACGACATGGGCGACCGTGATCCGGTTTCATGGGAGACGAAGGTAGCAGCTCTCGGTTCTCCGGCCTCGGAGATAGAAGAGTACGTCGAGGAAATGGGAGATGATGTACAGGGACGAGACCCCTACGACGCGGTGAAGGCGATTCACGACGCGCTGAGCGAGGACTTCGCGGAGGCGGACCGGACGGTGCCCGGACTCGGGGAGGTCTTCGTTACCGCATATTTATTGGAAAGGAAAGGGATCATCGCGCCCGACAACAACGGACTCGAAAGCGAGTACCGGTCGCTCGTCGAACGCCGTCCGGACGGCGAGCGCCTCGACGAACTGTTCTGGAAGCGCGAACGGACGCTCTGGTGGATCGCTGTCCTGGTCGGCGTCCATCCCCCACTGGCATCGTACTGGCTCTACGAGGACGATATCCCGCTGATGGAGCGGAACTACACGGACGAATCGATGGAACGAATACGGGCGTATCGGGACGCGAAGAACGGATGAGCGTCACTGTCGGTACGTCATACTGCTCCGTCCGTACTCGCGTTCGCTAATCGAGCGTGAGGGAAGTGAGGGCGTTCCGTGCGGTCGCCTCGTTCGAGCTACTCGACGACGTCGGTGTGGATCTCCCCACTGCGGTCGATGTAGCGCGCGCCGCGCCGGGCGCGGGCGTAACCCTCCCGTCCCGCCAAGTCGTTGCTCCCGATCTCGATGGCCGTTGCCCCCTTGTCGACCTCGAAGACGTACTCGCTCACGGTGCCTCGGTTGTCGTCGAACAGTACCGTACCACCGAGCGAGACTTCGACGGCGAAGTCGTAGCTCTCGGCGAACGAACACCCCTGGACTCGGGTCACGGAGGCATCGTGTGTCTTCATTGCCGCCCCGCCGAGCACGCGCTCGCCGGTGCCCGTGAACCTGATATTCGCGATCTGGAAGTGTGAGTCGAAGTTCTGCATCGATCCCGTGATCGTCACGTCAGTGAGTACGGGGTTGTCCATCTCGTTCGAGCGGACCGAGAGTCCAGGAGTGCCGTCGATCACGACCTTCGAGGGGTCCTCGGGGTTGCCCTGGATCCGCATCGGGTGGGGGTTGTGCGGGTACGAGCCGACGAAATGGCCCGCCGCGCTCTTCGGGCTCTCGGCGTAGGTGCCGTCCGCGAGGTAGATGTGGTGACGGTGCTGAACCACGATCGGCACCCGGTCGAGTGCCTCCTGGATCGTCCTTAGGGGACGACGCTCGGTGCCGGGATTCGAATCGTCGCCGACGGTCGGATCGACGTAGGTGTCGGAGGGTTCGGTGGAAAGCAGCGGCCGACTCGCCGACGCCTGGACGTTTTCGGTATCGCGCGCTCGATGTATCAGCTGCTCGGCGACGATCGTCGACCCGCCGCTTTCGGGCCCCGAGTGGTCGTGTTCGGGCAGCGCTCCCCTCTCGTCCTCCTCGGCCTCCTCGTTCTCGTCCGTCTCGGTGTCGGTCTCGTCAGCCCCGGTTTCCGCTTCGGTGTCGGTTTCCGTTTCCGTCTCAGTATCCGTTTCCGTCCCGGCCTCATCGGTTTCGGTGTCGGTATCGGTTCCAGTATCAGTGTTGGTTCCGTCGGTCGTTCCCGGCCTGTCCGTCGGCGTTCCCTGCTGTGCCGACGTCGGAGCGCGGCTCGCCGTTCCGGTCTGCCGATCGGCCGCGCGCGACTCGCGCTCGGAACAGCCCGCGAGTCCCAGCAGTCCCGCGAGCGTGCTCCCGAGGAACGTTCGGCGGCGAAACCGATGGTCTCTCATGCGAGTTAACGTTGCATTTAACGCGTGTAAGTATGCCTTCGGTACTCCGTCGGACGGGTACTGATCCGTTCGGCCGGCGGCTGAAACGGACGCCGTACCGCCGAGCGCGACCGGAAACGCGAGAACAGCGGTCACGGAAGGGAGCACCTACCGCGCGGTCCGGCGTCACCCGAACGGTCGACCCGCGCAAGCGACGGGCGAGGTGCGTGCTCGCCGTCGGCATCGGGTCGATCGTTCGGTGCCGGGTCAAGGCCGGTATCGAGTCGAGGCCAGTGTCGGGTCGGGGGGTCGACACCGGGTCGAAGCCGTACCGATCGTCAGTCGGGGTCGGTAGCGTCGGTGTCGGTGCCGGTGCCAGTGCCAGTGCCGGCGTCGTTGACTGGGAGTCCTTCGTCGCCACGCTCGGTGGCTTTCGGGACGTCGTGATGAGCCGAGTAGCCGTCGAACCAGCGGACGATGCGCGAAAGACGGTCGACGACGTGGGCGGGTTCGCCGCTGCGCGAGAGTTCGTGGCCCTCCCTCGGGTAGCGAACGAGGCGCGTCTCGACGCCGTTTTTCCTGAGCAATAGGTAGAGCATCTCGGCGTTGTTCACCGGCACCCGGTAGTCCAGATCGGCGTGGATCAGTAGCGTCGGCGTCGCGACCTCGCCCGCGTAGGCGACCGGGGACCGTTCCCACAGCGAGGTCGGGTCGTCCCACGGCGTCGCGTCGAAATCCCACTCGACGAGCTTGAACGCGTCCGTCGACCCGTAAAACGACGCCAGGTCGTAGACGCCACGCTGGGAGACTGCACCCCGAAACCGGTCGGTGTGGCCAACGAGCCAGGCGGTCATGTACCCGCCGAACGAACCCCCCGTAACGAACTGGTTCGTTTCGTCGATCGACGCGCGCTCACAGAGCTCGTCCGCGCCCGCGAGAACGTCCCGCGCGGTAACCGTTCCCCACTCGCCCTCGATCGCAGCTTGAAATCCCTCGCCGTAGCCGACCGACCCGCGGGGGTTAGACCAGAAGACGGCGTACCCCCGCGCGGCGAGGGTCTGGAACTCGTGGAACATCGATCCCGACGTGCTCCACATCGCGTGGGGCCCGCCATGAATCTCGACGATCAACGGGTACGTTCGGTCCCCTTCATCCGCGCTCCCGCCGTCGGTATCGGCGTCGGGGTCGTTGCCTGGAACACCGTCCGGGTCGGTAACCGCCTCGGGCGGATAGAGCGCCCAGCCCTGGATCTCGACTCCATTTGCGCTCTCGAAACGGATCTCCTCGGGTTCGGCGATCGCCCGCTCGGCGAGCATGTCGGCGTTCACTTCGGTGAGCCGCCGGGCAGCGTTCTCGGCCCCGTCGGCCGTGTCGGTCGCGTCGTCCGCGTCGATTTCATTGGTTCCGTCGGTTTCGATCGCGAACAGGTCGCCCGGATGGTGCCACTCGCTTCTCGCGAGAACGACCTCGTTCCCGACGTCGAACCCCGATATCTCGCCCTCGGCGGCGACCGTTCGAACCGATCCGTTCGTCTCCCGGTCTCGTTCGCTCGCGGCCCCGTTCTCGGTCCGGTCGTCGCCGACCGCGGCCGCCCGGAGCGTCACTCGACCCTCGTCGGGCACGAGGAAGTACAGCTCCTCGTCCTCGGGCCCCCACCGTAGCGGCGGCGCGGCGGTGCGATCGAGACCGGCAGTGAGGATGTGTGTCTCGTCCGTCTCCCGGTTGTAGACCCGAACGTCGGTTGCGCGCAGCGTTGCGCGCTCTTCGGGTGTGTAAGGGAAGGCCACCCGTCCGTTCTCGGTCGCCGCGAGGCTCACTTCCCAGCCGCTCGTTTGCGTGATCGTCTCCGTTTCGTCGGCCGCGAGGTCGTGGGCGATCACGTCGAAGACCGTCGAGTCGTCGGGATCGCCGGTGCGTTTGGCCGCGTAGTAAAGGGTATCGGCGTCGCCCCATGCCGGCGAGACGTAATCGAACTCCCGACTCGGGTCGGCAGCGGCGGTTTCGGTCATTGCAGTGGCCTCAGCAGTCCCAGGGGCCTCAGTGGTGTCGGTGACCCCGGCGGTCCCCGCGGTCGCGTCGTCGCCCGGTTCGTCGGGAACGCTGACGCGCTCGACGATGTCGGTCGCGAGGTCGACGGCGTAGACGCCGCTTCGGCGGCCGTCGAAGTACTGAGTGCCAGTCCGGTAGACCAGCCGGTCGATCACGCGCGGATCGGGCGGTTCACGCTCGTATTCGGCATCGGCGGCGAGATCGAGACCCTCGCGGCGTTCCGCGGGCGTCACGGACTGGGTGAACGCGACCCGGTCGCCGTCGGGGCTCCAGCCGATACCCGAGACGCCGCCGACGACGCGGGTGACCTGCCGGGCTTCCCCGCCGTTCGCGGGCATCACGTACAGCTGCGGTTGCTCGCGTTCGCCGCGCGTGCTGGCAAAGGCGAGGCGCTTTCCGTCGGGACTCCAGCGCGGTTCGGCGTCGGCACCTTCGCTCGCGGTGAATCGCTTGGGGTCGCTCGTGCCGTCAACCGGAACGGTGTAGATCGTCGCCTCGTATTCCGTATCGGATTTCGGTATCGTCCTGATGAACGCGACCCACTCGCCGTCGGGCGAGAGTCGAGGATCGCTCACCTTCGCGAGGTCGTGGTAGTCGCTCGCGCGGATCGGCTGCATACGTGGAGCGCTCTCGGAAGCTGAAAGAGGGTTTCGTTCCGGAACTTACGGACCGGTTGCCGCGCCGCCGTTGCGGAAGTCCGCTACCCCGGTGTACGCGCTACCCTCACCGCCGGCCTCCCCGTCGACCGCGATCGCCATGACGTTGCCGAGATCCGGGAACACGGAGAGTTCGTAGCCCAAGTCTTCCAATTCCTCACGGGTGCTCTCGGGAACGCTTTCCTCGGGGTAGACCGTCGGGCCGGCGTTGCCGTAGATCCGCGGTTCGGCGACCGCTTCGGCGAGGCTCATATCGAACTCGGCGACGTTGAGGACGACTTCCGCGACCGTCGTGATGATCGTCGTCCCGCCGGGCGACCCCACGGTGAAGAAGGGGTCGCCGTCCCGGAAGACGATGGTGGGGCTCGTCGAAGAGAGCGGCCGTTTGAGCGGCTGGACTTCGTTCGGTCCTCCTGGAATCGCGTCGAAATCGGTCAGTTCATTGTTGAGCATGAAGCCGTGCTCGGGCACCATGATCCCCGAGCCGAACAGCTGTTCGATCGTGCTCGTCCAAGAGACGAGGTTGCCCTCGCTATCGGCGACGGTGAAATGCGTCGTGCTCCCGAGGGGGTTCGAAATCGACGGGCGCGGGGCCGCCTCGATCTCGGCGACGTCGCCGACCGTGAGCGGATCGGTCCGGTAGGGCCCGCCCGGCTGGTAGCTCCAGGGGTCCCCGGGTGCTTCCGTGCCGCTCACGTCCTCGCCGAGAACGATCCCCTCGCGACGCTCCGCGAGGTACTCGTCGTCGAGTAGTCCCTGCCACGGCGCGTCGACGAACCCCTTGTCACCCATGTACTCGCCGCGATCGGCGTACGCCAGCCTAAAGCTCTCTGCGAGCAGCCCGTTCACCTCGACGGATTGGCGGTCGTACTGGCCGAGATCGAGTGGTTCGAGTAGCGAGAGGATGTGGGCGATCGTCAGTCCGCCGGAACTCGGCAGGGGCTGGGTGCGAACGGTGACGTCCCCGTACTCGACGTACTCGGGGTGATCGATCGTGACGTTGTAGGCACCGAGATCAGCGCTCGTCATGCTGCCGCCGTTTTCCTGTACGACGTCGGCGGTCGCCGCGGCGATGTCGCCCTTGTAAAAAGCTTCGACGCCCTCCGTGGCGATCGTCTCGAACGTCGCCGCGAGGTCCGGTTGGGTGAAGGTGTCGCCGACGTCTAAGGGGGTGCCGCCGGGGACGAACACCGCCCGGGCGGCGTCGTTGAACTTGCCCTGTTCTTCGGCGATGGTTTGCGCCAGGTAGTCATCGACCCGCGCCCCCTCGGCCAGGGAAATCGCCGGCTCGATCAGGTCGTCAATATACTGGGTTCCGAAGCGCTTAAGCGCGATGTCACAGGCTTTGAGCGTACCGGGAACGCCGACGGCTTGCCCGAGGGTGATCCGTTCGTCGAAACCGATCGGTTCGCCGTTTTCCAGGAACATGTCGGGCGTCGCGCCGAAGGGCGCGCGCTCGCGGTTGTCGACGGAGTAGAGTTCGTCCTCGCCCGCGTCGTAGACGAGCATGAACCCGCCGCCGCCGATCCCCGAGGAGTGGGGTTGAACGGCGTTCAACGCGAACTGGACGGCGACCGCTGCGTCGACCGCGTTACCTCCGTCATCGAGGACCGCTGCCCCGACCTCGCTCGCCCGCGGGTCCGTCGAGGCGACCATGCCCTCGCCGTCGGTCGCCGTGTCGACCCGCTCGATTCGGTCTCCCTCATCCGCCGCCCCGCCACCCGCGGCCGTCCCCCCAACACCGGCGAGCGCGCCCGCGCTCAACACGGCGGCCGACCCCCTGAGAACGGTCCGTCGGCTCGCTTCGATCCCTCCCTCGCTCGCCTCCGTTCGAGACCGATTCAGACGCGTCATCCGTGCCGTACGGTCGGTCGCTCCGTCGTCGTGGTACTTCATACCACAATTCGGGACGCCGGCCGCATAACTAAACCTACTTTCGAGATAATTACGTCTACTAACCGATGGGGCCCGATCGGTGAAGCGGCGTCTTTCAATCCGAACGTGTCAATTTTCGATTATTGAGAGTTGCCATGACCGGGCGCGTCGATCGGTCATCGGGTATCGCAACGAACCGATCGCCGTTCGGTCACGACGTGGCGAAGGGGTCGATCGCGGGTCGATACCGACGTCTCGCGACTAGCCCACGAGCGCGATCGACGGCCGCAGTAGGGACCGCTCGCGAAGCGACGAACCCGCCGGCCACGTTTTTATTGACCCACAGACAGATGGATCAACAGACATATTTATTACTTCGGCAAGTATCCCCATTGTCATGGATTCGACGAATCGACGAAGAATTCTGGAAGGGATCGCCGGGGCGGGCGTGCTTGGACTCGCCGGCTGCATCACGAGCGACAGCGGCGGTGGCGGCGGCAGCGGTGGGGGAGGCGGCAACGGTAGCGGTGGCGGAAGCGGCAGCGAGGGCGGTAGCGGTGGGAGCAACGGCAGCGGCGGTGGTGGAGGCGGCGGGAACGGTAGCGGTGGCGGAAGCGCCAGCGGGGGCGGCAGCCAGCTCACCTGGGACGCCGGCGGCACCGGCGGGACGTACTACCCGTTGTCGAACCAGTTCAAGCAGGTCGTCGAGTCGAACTCGGATTACTCCTTGCAGGTCCGTTCGACGGGCGCGTCCGTCGAGAACGTCGGCAACCTGGCCGGCGGGGACTCGGATTTCGCGCTGATCCAAAACGACGTCGCCTTCTTCGCGTTCGAGGGGACCGGTATCGACGAGTTCGAGGGCAATCAGGTGCCGTCGCTCCGCGGGGTCGCGACGCTATACCCCGAGACGATTCACCTCCTCGCCGGGCCGGACGCCGGGATCTCGTCGGTCGCCGACCTCCAGGGGATGACGGTGAACACCGGCGACCTGGGTAGCGGGACGCAGGTCGACGCCCAGCAGATCCTCCAGGCGGTCGGTGTCGACGACTACACCGAGCAGAACGCGAGTTTCTCCCAAGCGGCCGACCAGCTCCAGAACGGCGACATCGACGCCGCCTTCATCCTCGGCGGCTGGCCGGTCGGCGCGGTCGAGAACTTGGCGACCACTACCGACATAACCATCGTTCCCGTCGACGGCGACGAGCGCCAGCAGGTCCTCGAATCGGGCGACTACTTCGCCGAGGACGAGATCCCGGGAGGGACGTACAGCGGAATCAGCGAGGCGGTACCGACCGTTGCAGTCCAGGCGATGATCGCAACGACCGAGGGCGTACCCGAGGGGACGGTGCAGGACGTAACGGCCACGCTCTTCGATAACCTGGACGCGGTCAACATCAAAAGCGACTTCATCAGCGTCGATTCGGCACAGGATGGCATGCCGATCCCGCTGCACCCCGGCGCTGAGGCGTACTTCGGCGGCAGCGGCGACATGAGCGGAGGCAACAGTTCGAACAGTTCCGGGTACTGAGCGCCTGGCCACCGAAGTCGGTGCTCCGTCGCGGTCGAATCGCCGCCCGCTCGTAGCGGGAAACCGAACGCGCGCTCTCACGGCAGTGATCACCGAAATCCGAAGTCGACCGAACGGGTTCGAGTGTCGATGAGAGACTCTGCCCGAACTCGCGGTGTACTGCTCGCGGTCAGTTGCTGTGTGCTCCTCGCGCTGGCCGGTATCGCGGCGGCGACGCCCGCCGACCGCGTGCTCGTCGTCCGGGAGGTCGATACCGGCGACCCGCTCGTGGAGACCCCGGTCGAGAACGGAACGCCGGTGGCGCTTACCTACACGCACTCCGTCGAGAAGACTAGGGTACTCGACGGCTACACCGTCCGCGGTGATCGCCTCGTGATGACGCGTATGGAGTTCGAATCCTACGGCTGGGGCCTCCCGTCGCGAGCGACCGTCGAGACCGAAAACGGAGGTTTCGTGTTCGATCCGGCCTACGCGACGCGCGAACTCGTCGTGAAACCCGGCCGGATCGCCGACCACCGCCTCCGCGTCGGCCCCCGGACGATCGACCTCGTCGCGCTGTCGGATGCGAAAGCGGTACGACTGTCGATCGAGCGCCGCTCGATGTTGGAGCGAGCAATCGACGCGCTCGATATATAGGCCTCGGGAACATGGTGGGACATACCACGACCGGAGACGACTGCTCATGAGTTCATCACCAGCCCCTTCGCCCGACGTGGACTCCGACGCCGACAGTGAACAGCTTTCCGAAGCCGAGCGACAGGAACTGCTCGATCAACTCGAACGCCGGCGCAACCCTCGGGGGATCGCCGCCGCCGCAGTGGTGACGATCGGTATCACCTTCTCGCTCTTTCAGTTGTGGCTCGCCGCCCGCGGGTTCGAGTTCGGGGTTTCGGTACCGTTAATAGGAGAAATCGACCTCGGCTCGTTACAATTGCTCCAGGTCAACGCCGTCCACGTCGTTTTCGCCCTGATATTGGCCTTCCTTATTTACCCGCCGACGACCGGCGACGGCGCACTCGCTCGCCGGTTCGCCCGCGTAGTCCCCGTGATCGAGGACCGACTCGGGTTCGACAACCCGGTGACGAGGGGTGTACGCGGTCTCAGAAGCGGGGTTCGCTGGCTCGCGGTCGATGCGGGACGCGAGCGAGTGACACCTGTAGACGTGCTCTGTATACTCGTCGCGGCGGCCACGGCGATCTACATGCTGATTTCCTTCGAGGAAGTTCAACAGACCCGCGTATTCGGGCTCAACTCCGTTCGGACGATCGGCGAGGTCTTCCCGTTCCTCGAGCCGCTCACCGGAGCGCTCTCGGCCATCGGTATCCCGCTCGACGAACTTTCCTTGGCATATCTGCTCGGGATCGCGGGGGTGTTGTTGGTACTCGAAGCGACCCGCCGGGCGTTGGGCGTCGCGCTCACCTCGATCGCCGTCTCGTTTATTCTCTATGCGAAGTACGGCAACTACCTGCCTCGCGACGGCGTGGTCGGAACGCCGTTCGGGTTCGGGATCGATGTCCCCTACATCGACATCCTCTGGATCCGATCGGGCAACTGGCCGACGATCGTCCAGAACTTCTGGTATAATACCGAAAACGGCGTCTTCGGCATTCCCGTGACGGTGTCGGTGCAGTTCATCTACATCTTCGTACTCTTCGGGGCCTTCCTCGAGATGTCGGGTGCGGGTCAGTGGTTCATCGATCTCGCCTACTCTCTTACCGGCCACCGGAAGGGCGGCCCGGCGAAAGCGAGCGTTCTCTCCTCGGGCTTTATGGGCACGATCAGCGGGTCGTCGATCGCGAACACCGTGACGACAGGGGCCTTTACCATCCCGCTGATGCGCCGGTCGGGCTATCGGGATTCGTTTGCCGGCGCGGTCGAGGCCTCAGCGTCGTCGGGCGGGCAGATCCTCCCCCCGGTGATGGGCGCGGCGGCGTTTCTGATCGTCGAATACACCGCGACCCCCTATTCGGACGTGATCATCGCCGCTGCGGTCCCCGCCGCGGTGTTCTTTTTCGGCGTCTGGGTGATGGTCCACCTGGAAGCCTCGCGGACAGACATCAGGCAGATCGCGAACGAAGACACCATCGACCTGCGTTCGCACCTGCGTACGGGGTGGTTCTACCTCGTGCCGGTCGCCGTTCTCCTCTATTACCTCGTCGTTGCCCGGTTAACGGTCGCGCGGTCGGCCTGGTACTCGATCGTTGCGATCGTCGCCGTCATCGCCGTCGTCGCCGCGTACTCCGAACGAACCCGGGTACCGCTGCTCGGCGGCGTCGCCGGACTGTTCGCGCTCGAAGTCGGCTCGTATCTCGTCGCCGGCACCGATCTCTTAGGCTTGATCTTCGGCGGCGGTGCCGGCGGTGCCGAGGGCGCTGGCAGCGGTGCGGCCGCGGGCGGCGCGTCGATCGCCGGCGCACTGGCGGGCGCGGCCGGCGAATTGGGGACGATCGCCATCGTGGTGAGCGCCGCCGTACTGCTCGCCCGGCCGGCCGCGGAGGGGTCCTATCTCGATTACGACGGGGCGGTCGACGACAATGCCGAGATCGGCGCAGAGCGCCTCGACCGGCCCGGACTCGCAGACAACGGTGCGTACCGCTACGGTTCGTTCCTCCTCACCTCGATGGAGGCCGGCGCGCGAACGGCAACGCCGGTGGTGGTCGCGGTCGCGGTTGTCGGCATCATCCCGGGCGTGCTCTCCGCCACTGGCCTAGGGCCGAACCTTACGGTGTTCATTCAGTCGCTCGCGGGCGGGTCGGTCGTCCTCTTGCTCTTGATCACCGCGATCGCTGCGATCATTCTCGGGATGGGCGTGCCGACGACCGCGACGTACATACTCCTCGCGGCGGTGCTCGCGCCGGCGATCGTCGACTCCGGTGCCGTTCCGGAACTCGCCGCCCACATGTTCATCCTGTACTTCGGTGTGATCGCCGACATCACGCCGCCGGTCGCGGTCGCGGCCTACGCCGCGTCGGGCATCTCGAAATCGGACCCGTTCAAGACCGGCGTCGAGGCGTTTTCCCTCTCGCTCAACAAGGCGATCGTCCCCTTCGCGTTCGCGCTCACGCCGGGCATCCTCCTATTGCGACCGGCCGGCAACGGCGAATCGCGCGTCATCGGCCTCGCCGACGTACTCGACATTGGCTTCTTCGTCCCTGAGGTCCTGATCCCGATCGTCGGGACGTTCGTCGGCGTACTGGCCCTGGGCCCGACGATCATCGGCTACCTCTACACCGACGTCTCGCGGGGTGAACGGGCGCTGTTCGCGCTCTCTGCGGTCCTGCTAATGGCGCCGATAACTTTCTTTACCGCGATCGGGGATCTCATGGGCGCGGTGAGTCCCTATACCCTCGCTGCCCTGCCCTTGACGGGATTCGTCCTCCGAGCGATCGGCGCGGCACTGTTCGTCGCGCTCGCGGTCAAAAACCGTCGCGGAGCCGAACAACGCCCGGGAACCGACGCGACCACAGAATCGAGCGAACCGACCACCGACTAGTACCTCTCCAGTGTGGCCCTCGCTCGATCGACGCGCTTCCCGAAAAGGACAGTCCGATGTGAACTCGCTGGCGGATGCCATCGCACCCGCTGGTCAACCGAGCCGGGTACGATACCAATGAGGAAATCGACGGCTACTTCCAGGCAATGGGGGAGCGCCTCCTCGTTCTCGTCTAGCTCCGGAATTACGGTCACGCGCGAGAACGCGTCGACGATCTCCGGCCGCAACCCGACGACGTCGAGGCGAGAATCGACGATATAGAAGAAGGAGGCAGGTTCGAGTACTACGCTGGCTCCGAGTGAACCGAACGATGCCGAGCCGCCGGTAGGGCTTGTTGCTCGGCGATTGTGGACGTAGTGTACTGCGGTGCGACTGGCGGACACGCACTGCACGCGCGAGCGAACCGGAGGTGAGCGAGCGTCTTTGATGCGATGGCCGTTCCCGTTCGTTCCCTCCGGTCACTCACTCTCACTCCCCGCCTTCTCGCGGGCCGTAGGCCCGCTCACGGGTCGTTCCTCCCCGTTCGCTTTTCC
>PXRY01000083.1:38031-42231 GCA_003022925.1 Halobacteriales archaeon QS_8_65_32
TGAGCAGATGACAAGAGAGCTTCGCTCTCTTGAACCACGCGAGCGAGGACCTCAGTAAAAAGATGCGTGCGGTCAGTCGTCCGCGCGAGTGGGCATCGACTGGGGGTTTGCGACCTCGATACCGCCGGACAGGTCGACCTGTGGGTAGGGGATGTCGATGCCGGCCTCGTCGAAGCGTGCTTTGACCCGTTTTAGATGCTCGCCGCGAGCGTCTAAGAAGTCACCGCGACTCGGGGTCGTCGATCCAGACGCGAGCGATGAGGCTAACGTACGAGTCGGCGAGCGGTGCTTCGTCGCTCATGTGCACAATCGGCTTCGGATCGTCCAGGATCGCTTCGTACTGCCTCGCCTCTTCGAGAATGATCTCGCTTGCCTGCTCGATGTCGTCCTCGTAGCCGATTCCGAAGCTCACCGACAGACGGAGCTTGTCGTAGGCCATCGGGTTCTTGATGACGCCTTCGGTGAGCAGTGAGTTCGGCACGGTCAACAGTTCGTTGTCGAACGTCCGAACCCGGGTGACGCGGAGACTGATATCTTGGACAACCCCCGCGCAGGTCCCTTCGTTCCACTCGACCCAATCGCCGATCCGGAAGGGCCGATCGGTGTAGATGAACACGCCCGAGACGAAGTTCTTGAGCACGTCCTGGAGCGCGAAACCGATCGCCAGCGTCGCCGCCGCGCCGATCGTCGCGAGCGACGTCAGGATGTTCCCATAGCCGGCGAACCCGAAGGCGACCGCGACCACGACGAACCCGACGAGGATCCGCGTGATCCGCAACAGCGGCCGTTCGGCGTGTCGTTCGAGCCCGCGCGCGTCGAGCGTCCGACGAACGATCGGGATGACTACCGCTCGGCCGATGGCGTATAGCGCGATGGACGTGACGACGAACGTGACCGCTGCACCGAGCGGTGCGGCGTATCGATACGGGAGGCCGAACTCGATGAGAAAGCGGCCGACCGGGCCGAGTTAGGGGTTCGCGACCTCCGAGAGGGGAGTCGTGACCCCTGAACCGCCGGACGCGTTCGTTCCGTTGCCGGTGGTGTTGCCGGTCGGAGCGGACTGGAGCATCACGGAGAGGAGCGAAGAGAGCGGGACCATCGTTTTCAGTGGTACGTTGCGGTATGCCCGCGCGTTTCGATCAGTTCGGCTTCGGCCTCCCTGGCGAGGCGCGTCGCGAGGTCGCCGGTGTCGCTCGTCCCCCGGGCCGCTCGGAGGAACTTGACTTTCACGAGGTCGCGCTCGCGCAACTGATCGCGTAGTTCCTCGACGACGGCCTCAATGCCGCCCTTGCCGACGCGGATCGTCGCGTCGGCCTCGTGCACTCGTCTCCGTCTTTCGGCCTCGTCCATATCGGTCGCTTGGCGTCCCTCCCCATGAACCTTTTTGCCGAGCGTTACGTGCTGTATGGATATCGTGAATGTGCGCCACACTCACAGGTGATAACGACGCGGCCGTCCCTGACCCGGACGCTCGCGTTGCGTCCCGGCCGGAGATAGGCGTCACACCGATCGCAGGAAAATCGCTTCAGTTCACGCGGGAGCGCCAGCCGGTTGCGTTCGGCGATCCGGCGGGCCAACCGCACGTACTCGCGTGCCCGGTCGTCCGCGCCGGTGGCGGCGGCCTCGCTCGCCAGTTCGCACAACCGGTCGATCCGCTCGGCCGCGATACTCATGCTCCGATGCAGGAACGCAATTGGCATAGGTGCTCGGAAGCGGACGTGCCAGGGGCTCGCGAGCGGAAGGGCGATATCGACGAGGGGGGGGGGGGGGGGGGGGGGTTCCGGGGTGAAACGGACGCGAGAAAAGCGCGTCCTGAATCGCCCCGTCGGGTGTCTTCGACGACGAGAATATATATCTTATGGTCACCGTTTCGACTCGGTAAAATTATTGCACGAGGCCGTCTCGACCCGATGTGCGCGTTCTGCACTACCTGGAACTCGAAGGCCCGCTGGGGCGAAGCGGCATCGCGACCGCGACCGCCCAGCAGCGCGCGGCACTACGCGGGGCGGGCATCGAGGTCCTTCCCTCGCCGTGGTCGGCCGACGCCGGAGAGGGCCTCGGTCGGGTGCTCGATCGCTCCCCGATCCCCGAGTTCGACCTCGCTCACACCCAGGCGATCGGCCCGGGATCGATCGCCGTCGCGAAGCTGGCTCGCCGTCGCGGGGTGCCCCTGGTCGCCCACGCCCACGTCACGCGCGAGGACTTCGCCGGCAGTTTCCGGGGCTCGACGCTCGTCGGCCCGCTCTTAGAACGCTATCTCAGGTACTTCTACTCGAGGGCTGATCTCGTGTGCTGTCCGAGCGAATACACGAAGGGAGTCCTCGAATCCTACCCGGTTCGCGCGCCGATCGTACCGATCTCCAATGGCGTCGATCTCGATTCCCTGGCGGGATTAGACGTCTTTCGCGAGCCCTACCGCGAGGAACACGGCTTGGAGGGCATGGTCCCCTTCGCCGTTGGCAACGTCTTCGAGCGCAAGGGTCTCTCGACGTTCTGCCGGCTCGCAGAACGAACGAGCTACGAATTCGCCTGGTTCGGCACCTACGATCGGGGACCACAGGCAGCTCCCGAGGTCAAGAAGTGGACCGGCAATCCTCCGGAAAACGTCACGTTCACCGGGTGGATCGACGACAAGCGCGGAGCCTTCGCGGCGGGCGACGTCTTCTGTTTCCCCGCGAAGGTCGAGAACCAGGGTATCGTCGTGCTCGAAGCGATGGCATGTGGGAAACCCGTCGTGCTCCGCGACATCCCGGTCTTCCGGGAGTTCTACACCGATGGTGAGGACTGTCTGCTCTGTTCGTCATTTGCGGAGTTCGAAGCCGCGCTCGATCGGCTGGCGAGGGACCCCGACCTCCGCGAGCGCCTCGGAGCCGAGGCCCGACGGACGGCCGAGCGCCATAGCTTGGGGCGGGTCGGCGAGGAACTGGCCGACATTTATTGCGGGCTGGTGTGACCGACCTCCCGGCGTCCGACATCCGGTACCGGCACCGATGCCGACACTGACGCCGACGCCAACGATGTCGGCGACGGGAGAAGACACAACGGTTTAGATGCCTCCGCTGGAACCGACGTGAGATGCCCGGAGGCCCCCGTGTCGCTGCCTTTACTGACACCTACCTCCCAACAATAAACGGCGTGACGTATACGATCCGGACCTGGCGCGACCGCTGGGACGAGCGCGGCGGACGAATGGACGTCGTCTACCCCGGTTCGGCGGCGTACAACGCCGAAGGTGGGGAGTTTTCGGTACCGAGCCTTCCGTTTCCCTTCTACGACGACTTCCGTCTCGGCGCGCCCGCGATCCCCGATGCGGTCCGTGATTGCGAAATCGTCCACGCCCACACGCCCTTCGGCGTCGGCCTCGGCGGGCTTCGCCTCGCCTGGGAGGCGGGTTGCCCATTGGTGGCTTCCTATCACACCCCGACGGCCGAGTACGCCGGCTACCTCGTCGAGGGGTGGCTGCGCGACGTCGTTGCCCGCGTCGGCGACGCCTACGAGCGATGGTTTCTGGAACGCGCGGATCGCGTCGTCGCGCCGAGCGAGAGCGCGAGCGAGGCCCTCCGCGAGCGCGGGATCGGCCCCGTCTCAGTCGTTCCCAACGGCGTCGACATCGATCGGTTCGCGCCGGTTGATCCTTCGAGTTTCCGCGCCCGCCACGACCTCCCCGGCGGGCCGCTGATAGGGTACACCGGCCGGCACGGCTACGAGAAACGCCTCGCCGATCTCGTCGACGCGGCGGCCGGCCTGGACGTCACCCTCGTCCTCGGCGGCGACGGGCCCGCCCGCGAGGCCGTAAAAACCCGTGCCTCGCAAGCCGGTGTGGACGCCCGGTTTTTGGGATTCCTCGATCGGGCGGAGTTACCGGAGTTCTACTCGGCGCTCGACGTCTTCGCCTTTCCGAGTCCGGTCGAGACCCAGGGCCTGGTCGCGCTCGAAGCGATCGCCTGCGGGACGCCGGTCGTCGCCGTAGCGAGCGGCGCGCTCGTCGATACGATTGAGGCGGGTGAAACCGGCTATCACTACGCACCCAGGGACACCGCCGGGTTCAAAACGGCGCTGCGACGGGCGCTCGCCGATCGCGAGGCGCTCTGTGAGGCGTGTCTCGCCCGCCGGGAGTCGGTCGCCGTCGAACGGGCGATCGACGACTTAGAAGCGGTGTACGACGCGGTGCGCTGATCGAGCGCCGGGAATGGCTGACCC
>PXRY01000084.1:0-3945 GCA_003022925.1 Halobacteriales archaeon QS_8_65_32
AGCCCCCCGATTCTCGCGAGCGAACAGCGTGAGCGAGTGAGAGTTCGGAAGTCGCAGCCCGCACAGCGACCGCAGGGAGCGAGCAGGACCGTCTTCCGTGAGCCGAGCGTCCGGGGGCTTCCAAACCAGTCTCGGTGACCCTCTCCTGCAAAACTGCTAAACTAAACGCTACCCGATAGACACGGTATGAGCGAACGACGGGTTCTCGTCACCGGGGGAACGGGCACCGTGGGGTCGGCGGTCGTCGATTCCCTGGCGGAGCGAGGCGATGTCGCCGTTCGCGCCGGCACCCGCGATCCGGCCGCTGCGCGCGAACGCTTCGTGAGCGACCCGAGTTTCAACGGTGACGTCGAGTTCGTCCGGTTCGATTTCGAAAAGCCCGAAACGTGGGGCCGGGCGTTCGAGGGCGTGAGCGGACTCTTTCTCGTGCTGCCGCCGGGGGGATCGGCCGACCGGGTGCTCGACGCCGCCGCCGCGGCCGTCAGGGTCGGCGTTTCCCGCCTCGTCTACCTCTCGGTGCTCGGCGTCGAACGAAACCCCGTCGTCCCGCACTGGCGTATCGAACGCGGCCTGCGTGGACTCGACGCCGCTCATACCTTCTTGCGGGCGAGTTTCTTCATGCAGAACTTCGCTGAGGTCCATCGCCGCGACATCGCAGAACGCAACGAAGTGTTCGTGCCCGCCGGAAACGGGGAGACGAGCTTCGTCGACGCCCGGGACGTCGGGGAAGTCGGGGCAAAAGCGCTCACCGAAGCGGGCCACGCGAACCGCGCGTACGACGTCACCGGCCCGGCAGCGCTCGACTACGACGAAGTCGCGGGGGTCTTTGCCGACGTGCTCGGCCGACCGATTTCCTATCCGAACCCCTCGCTGCTTCGGTTCGTCCGGCGGGCGTACGCCCGCGGCCGCCCGCTCCCGTTCGTGCTCGTCATGGCGGGGATCTACACTACCGCTCGACTCGGGCTCGCGGGCCGTGTCAGCGATGACGCCCGCCGGGTGCTCGGCCGGCCACCCCGAAGCCTCCGAACCTTCGTCACGGACTACCGCGAGCGCTTCGAGCCGCCGGATTCCAGTGCGACGGACGCTGACCCGCGCTCGAAGGTCAGCGGCGATCGGTGAGCGCCGAATCCCGGCCAGTGAGCGGTAAGCGGTGACCGGCTTCCCGCGGGTACTTTACTCCCGCCGCCCGACCGGAACGTATGAGCAGGCGTCTCAGGGCGGAGGTCTCCCTTACCGAGAGCCAGCGTCTCGTCAGGCGATCGATCCGGGCGATCTGTGACGAGTACGATCACGAGTACTGGCGCGAGAAGAGCCGGAACGAGGAGTACCCCCACGAGTTCGTCGACACCTTGGCCGAGAAGGGCTGGATGGGCGCGTTGATCCCCGACGCCTACGGGGGAGCGGATCTCGGCACCGAAGAAACCGTCGTGATGATGGAGGAGATCGCCGCCTGCGGCGGCGGATTCGCCGCCGCTCAAGCGGTACACGGCGGGATCTACAATTCGGTACCGATCGTCGAATACGGCTCCGAGGAACTGAAGAACGAACTCCTGCCGGCGGTCGCCCGCGGCGAGACCCAGGTCCAGGCGTTCGGGCTCACCGAACCGAACGCCGGCTCCGAATCGACGGCGATCTCGACGTTCGCCGAACGAGTAGAGGGAAACGAGTCGGGTTCGGAGGGTGAGCGGGCGGCGGGCGACGACGAGCGCGACGGGAACGGAGCCGATCGCGACCTCCCTACGGCCACGGACGAGGGCAGCGGGTACGTGGTGAACGGCTCGAAGATATGGACCTCCCGCGTCGACGTCAGCGACTACCTACTGCTCGTTGCCCGGACAACGCCGCGCGAGGCGGTCGAAAAGCACACGCGGGGCATCTCGATGTTCCTCGTCGATCTCGACGACGCGCGCGAGCAAGGCGCGCTCGAAACGTCGCGGATTCGGAAATCCGCGAGCGAGTTCGTCCACTCCTATCAACTGTTCTTCGAGGACCTGTGGCTCCCCGAGAGCGCGCTCGTCGGCGAAGAGGGCGAGGGCTTCTACCAAGTTCTCGATGGTCTCAACGAGGAGCGACTGGTGATCGCCGCCGAGTGCGTCGGCCTCGGCGAACTCGCTATCGAACGCGCAGTACAGTACGCGAACGAGCGGGAGGTCTTCGGCCGACCGATCGGGGAGAATCAGGCGATTCAACACCCCCTCGCGAAAGCTTACGCGCGAGTCCAGGCGGCCAAAACCGTGACCTACGAGGCTGCCCGGGCGGACGTCTCGGGTAGGGAGGCCGGCGCGCGTGCGAACACCGCCAAATACCTCGCCGCGGAGGCCGCCTTCGAAGCCGCGGACGCCGCCGTTCAGACCCACGGCGGGTTCGGCGTCGCGACCGAGTACGACGTCGAGCGCTACTTCCGGGAGGCACGCCTCACCAGGTTGGTGCCGATCACCCAGGAACTGGCGCTCAACTACTTAGGCGAGAACGTCCTCGGACTGCCGCGGTCGTACTGAACCGGCGAAAGCTGGCGGTCGGCGCGGGCATGAAAACCGACGCGGCGTCCACTCGATCGCACGAATCACAGCGCACATTCGGGCCGACCCCGAACGGCGGGCGTGATCGACCGGAACGCGATTCTCGTCGGCTGTGTAGTGCAGGTCGCGTTGCTCGTCACCGTCGGCGGGACGGGGACCGACTTCTTCCGGGCGGTGCCGTGGCTCGGCGCAGTCGTCCTCTCCGGTCTCAGCTTCTTCGGCGGCGGCATGGCGGGAAGCCTCGCCGGCGGCTCGCGGCGCTCGCGGGCGATCCACGGCGGGCTCTGCGGGAGTTTCGGCGGCTGTATTTTCGCTATTTGGCTGTACTACACGCTCGTCGCCGACGTCTACCGCGGGGCGTTTTACGGCCTCGCCTACGCGATCGCAACGATCGGCATCCCGCCGGCGTTCGTCGCCCGGTACGACACCGTGTTGCCGGTCGCCTTCGGCGTCGGCGGCGTACTCCTCTACGCCGTTGAGGGCGCGCTCGCGGGCGCGGTCGTCCCGCCGGAGTGGATCGACCCGCCGCCAGTCTATCCCTCCTGATAACGGTCGGGGTAGGCGGTATTACCGGCGACCGCCGGCAGGAGTGGTAGTTCCCGTTCGAACCGGGAATCGAGACGGAAGACCGGCTCGATCGGGTCGGACATCGGATCGTCGGGTCGTCGCGTCCCGCAGTCGTTCGGTCACTGGCTGCCCGACAGTTCAGTCGCTTGGTCGACCGAACTGCCGACACATTGAGGGTTCGACGCTCGGACCGTTGACGATCGTCGACGGTCGCCCGTGCCTACGGCCAGGGTTTCGCCGGGACGGTCTCGATCACCCGGTGGACGTCGTGCGGGCGGCCGTCGAACGTCTCGCCGATACCCAGTTGCCGGAGTTTGTCACAGAGCACGGCGTGTTCGGGGTCGCGACGGAAGGACTCCCAGTCGTCGCGCCCGTTCCATTCGGTGTAAACGACGACGCTCGCGTTCTCGCTGTCCTCCAAGACGCGTGCCGTAACGAAGCCCGGGCGATCGCGGACCCAGCGCTCGATCTCGTCGGTGAGCGTCTTCAAAAGCGGCGCGCGCTGTTCGGGTTCGGCGTCGAACTCGGCGATCGTCGTGAAACGGTCGTCTCCTGTGGTTTCCGTTCCCATGGATGTTCCCATTGCGCGTCGGGCATCGGTACGGAGGGATGGGTCTTCAAACTCATGCCTGCGACAATAACAGTGGTAACTTCGGAGCTCGGAGCGAGGTAAAGCTTAGACTAACCGGTTAAAAAGCCCCCGACACGCTCGGCTCGGGGGGCTCGCTGCGCGTGGTTCGAGACGGCTCCGCCGTCTCGTCATCACGAGAGAGCTTCGCTCTCTCGAACGACTTCGCTCCCTCGTGGTTTAAGGGGCGCTTCGCGCCTCTTGTCATCACGAAACGGCTTCGCCGTTTCG
>PXRY01000084.1:3988-21544 GCA_003022925.1 Halobacteriales archaeon QS_8_65_32
TCCCCCCTTGGCGGTTGTTCGGCAGGCAATTGCATAGTTTGATACCTCGGAAGCGAGGCCGACGTTTAGAGACCTTTGGCGGGCGAGCGCGAGCGAGCGTACGCCTCACGAACGTCGACGACGACCGGGACGAGCGCGACGAACGCAACGAGTATCGCAACGACGAGCGGGCGCAGACCGGCACTGAAGGCACCGACGGCAAGCGCGCCACCGGCACTCCCGAGGCGAGCGCCGGTCGAGAGGGTACCGCCCCGGTCGGATTTCGCCCACGCGGTGTAGTGGATGAGGGCGAGCGCCGCCAGACAGACCGCGAGCGCTCCGGAGAACAGCCAACGTTCGGCAGCGGGAAGCCCGCTCGCGGGCGGGGCGGTTAGGAGGTGTTCGATCGCGACGCCGGCCGCGGCCAACCCGGCCGCGAGCGGGAGGTGTGCGTAGAGCCACTCCTGGTAAATCCCCGTCCGATCGCGCTCGACGGCCGCACGGATCCGCGACCCGTCGACGTCCTCGAAGTACAGCCACCAGAGACAGAAGACAACCCCCAGTCTCGCCGTACCGGTGAGGAACGATCGAATCGTCCAGGCCTGTTCGACCGCGCCACCCACCAGGCCGACCACCGATTCGCCGAGGACGATGATCGTAAAGAGACCGAACCGCTTGGGGAGGTGTGACTCGTGGGGCGGAATCTCGCCGTGAAGCCGACCGGCCGAAAGCGGCGTCCCGAAGGAGATCGCGAGCGCGAGCGCCCAGAGACCGAAGCGGTAGGGAGCGGGGACGAACGCCGAACAGAACCACAGCGCCGCGTCGGCCCCGAACCCGAGCGCGAATCGGCGGGTGAGTGGGCGCGCTTCCGGCACCGTTCGGTACGCGCCGTAGTACTTGAGGACCAACACCGCACGGACCGCGGCGTATCCGAGGGCGAAGCCGGCCGACGCGCTGCCGAGGCCGGCGTGGATCTCGACGGCGAGGGCGACGACCGCGAACATCTCGATCATCGTGAGCAACCAATGGCCCAGTTCGTCGGTGTCGAACCGCGTCGCGTAAAACGTCGAGCCAACCCACGCCCACCAGACCGGGACGAACAGAACGGCATACGCGAGAAGGCCTGCAAGCGAGAGGTCGTCGCCGAGCACATGAGCGAGTTCGGCGATCGCGACGACGGACTCCATCGGTAGGTCCCCGACCTCGCCGACCTGGACCCGCCGGAGGCTCGCGTACAACCCGTCGCGCGCGAGCAGTTCCTCGTGAGTGCCCCGTTCGACGGCGCGGCCGTCGTCGAGCACGAGGATCAGGTCCGCGAGCCTCGAGAGGCGGGCAAGCGCCGCCCCGAACACGTCGACGATCGCGAAGAAAGCGTTCAGCCGGCCGTACTCGGCGTACAACCGCCACATCGAGCAGGCCTGTTCGGTCTCAGGGTCGACGGATGTCGCTGCGGTCGCCGCTCGTCCGGCGTCGCTCGTTTCGTCGGTTATCGGTACGCGCCCCCGTGCATCGGAGGGCAGCGGCGCTCCGACGGAACGCACCGTCCGGGGTTCGGAGCGAGGAAAGCGTCGGACGGAACCTCAGGCGCGGTTATAGCGCCTCTGTCGGGTGTTCGAAGCGCTCGATCTCGACGCCGCCGTCGGTGATCGTCGAGAGTAACATCCCGTTGCCGCTCGCGGTGTCGCGCTCGATGGCGGCGTTGACTGCGCGTGCAGCGACATCACGGGCATCGTCGGCGCTCAGGTCGTCCTCGAAGGCGCTTTCGAGCACGCCGAGCGCGAACGGCGATCCCGAGCCAGTTGCGGTGTAGTCCTCTTCCATAACGCTGCCGCCCGGGCCGATATTGTAGATGTGCCCGCCTTCGCTGTCGACGCCGCCCAAGATCGGGTGGACGATAAAGAACGCACCGCTGCGAAGCAGGTTCCCGGTAAGCGTCGAGAGCGCCTGCATGCTCATCTCCTCGTCGCGCCGTGACTCGTATAAGCGTACTTCAGCCTTGAGCGAGCGAACCAGCGATTGGGCGGCGCTCACGCCACCCGAAATCGTCAGTGCAGCTTGGGGGTGCACCTCTAAGATCTTCTCAGCCTGCTTGCTCGCAACGAGGTTCCCAGCGCTTGCCCGCATGTCCGTCGCGAGCACGACGCCCTCTTCGACGGCCATCCCGACGGTAGTCGTCCCGGTCTTCAGTTCGTCTTCACCCGTCTTGCCTGCTTCCGAGCCGTCTCGTGCGGCCGGCGGCAGGCCGAGTTCGGGCGCGTAGGGGTCGGCGTCGACGTTTCGGTGGAGGCCGTTCGTTTCGTTTGCCCTGTTCGATGCGTTCAGTCCGTTCGATGCGTTCAGTCCGTTTCGGCCGTCGAGTCCGTCGAAGTGCATTATTCGTCCTCCCCGTCGTCTTCGCTGTCGAGATCGAGTTCGGAGAGGGCGGCATCGATCTCGTCGTCGGTGCGCCTGCGGTAGCCCGCCTCGGCGTCGACCGTCGATAGCAAAACGCCCTCGGCGTCGAGCGGTTCGTCCTTGGCCGACGCGAGCGCCGAGAGCGCGAGGTCGATCGCGCCGTCGAGATCGGCGTCCGGGCGGTAGTTCTCCTCTAAGTGATCGAGGATCGTCTCACGATCGGAGCCGATCGCGACGGACTTCCACTCGGTCGGGACGCCGGAGGGGTCGGTCTCGTACAGGCGGGGCTCGCCGTTCGCGATGCCGCCGATGATCAGCGCCACGCCGAACGGCCGGGCACCGCCGACCTGGGTGTACTGCTGGATGTTGTCGGTCACCTCCTTCGTGAGGGTCTCGACGCCGATCGGTTCCTCGTAGCGCAGCCGGTTGACCTGTGCCTGCCGGCGCGCGAAGTCGATCAGTTGACGGGCGTCCGCGACGTGGCCCGCCGACGCGATGCCGATGTGATCGTCCGCCTTGTGCAACTTCTCGACGCTCGAAGGCTCCATGAGCGACGACCGGATGCGCCGGTCGGCGAGCAAGGCAACGCCGCCGTCGGTACGGACGCCGATCGACGCGCTGCCGCGTTTGACTGCCTCGCGAGCGTATTCGACCTGGTAGAGACGCCCGTCCGGCGAGAAGATCGTGATCCCGCGGTCGTACGCCTGTTGTTGGTTCGATTGCATTGGATTAGTGTCGGTTGCTGTCGGATTCGTTGTCGTCGATTGTTTCGTGTCGGTTGCTGCGTGTCGATCGCTGTCGACGTCTGACCGCCGGTCCGAACCGTGTTCGGCCGCCGTTCACCTGAGGTTAGGGATAGGTATTTATATCCGTTTCGCCGCTGCCCATCCGTCACCGGGGCCGGAACCCTCACCGGTCGTCGACCCGGGAAGTACCGGTATATTAGGCTTTTAGCGTCCCGAGGCATAAAACAGCACAGAACCCGGCCGATACGGACGCTTCCGTACTGTAACGACGGCGACCGGACACGGGACGATCGAACGGACACGACGGCGCTCGGGCGACCGAGCCGACGTTACGGACCCATACATGACGAGATACGGCTACGCGGCGACGAACCGGACGCTCCGCGAGGAAGAGGAGATCAGGACCAATCGCGGGATGCGACAGGCGACCTTCGAGGAGCGGGGGCTCTCCTATGCCGGCGAGCTCGCGCTTTCGAACTGTCGGGGGCTACTGCGGGTACTCCGCTGGAACGTCGCGAACAACGCTCAGTTCTTCCGGATCACCTCGGCGCTGCTGCCGTGGTTCAGCCAGTACGCGATCGACGAGCTGCCCAACGCTGAAGCGGCACGGGAGGCGCTCCGCGAGGCCGGCGCGCTCGCGCGCGAGCACGGCATACGGCTCACTTTCCACCCGAACCACTTCGTGAAGCTCGCGAGCCCGAAACCCGATGTCGTCGAGCGATCGATCACCGACCTGGAGAACCACGGCGCACTCTGTGACGCGATGGAATTAGAGCGTTCTCCCTACAATTCGATCAACGTCCACATCGGCGCGCACTACGGCGATAAGGCAGCAACCGCGAGGCGTTTTCGCGAGCACTTCGGGGAGTTGTCGGCGAGCGTGCGCTCCCGGCTTACCGTCGAAAACGACGACAAGGAATCGCTGTGGAGCGTGCCCGAACTGATCGAGGAAATTCACGAGCCGGTCGGGATTCCGGTGGTCTACGACGAGTTGCACCACCAGTTCACCGACCGTGGGCTCACGAGAAAGGAAGCGCTAACCCGCGCGACCGCGACCTGGGACGATTCGGGGGTGCGTCCGGTCGTTCACTACAGCGAGGCCCGGCGGCTCCACCAGGCCGATCCGACCGTTCGCCCCCAGAACCACAGCGACTACGTCGCCGGCCCGATCCGTACCTGGGATACGGGCGCGGACGTCATGATCGAAGCGAAAGCGAAGGAGCGAGCGCTGTTAGAGTACCGGCGGCGCAAGGGAGACCGGCGAGCATCGGCGTAAGCTGATATGGGCCGATGCGATCGGTATCTCGGTCTCACGCGGTCGTCGCGAACGACCCGCTCGGTAACGAACGGGTCGTCGATTCGACCGGCTATGAGCCGGTCGCTGCTGACTCGTTCGTCCTCGATCCGTTCGCTACCGATCCGTCCGCCGACGGCCGGCGGACACGGGACGGCGCGCGAGCCTCGATCCGGTAGACCGTCACCGCGCCGTTAGCTTGGACGAGGTGGATACCGGGCTCGCGTTCGAGCGACTCCAACTGTGACTCGGAGTAGCGAAGCCCCTCGTAGACGCCGGTCTCGCGCGCCACGTCCGGGCGGCTGAGAACGAAGTACCGATCGGCGCTCGCAAGCGCGCGAGCACGCGAGAGGTTCTCGCCTCGGATCGCCCGCTCGGCGTAGCGACTGGTCGCCGTGCCCGTGACGCCAGCGATGGCGTGTCGATAGCGCCAGGGACCCGTCCGCACGCCGTAGGTCGCGGTGTCGGCCGCTTGGTGGGCAAAGAGGGTCTCGTAGCCGCCCGCGCGGTCGTCGGTCACGTGTCCGCTCGCCATGTAGACGTACGGCGAGGGGAAGACGACGACCATCGAGAACACGAGTGCCGCTCCCAGTAGTAGCGTCGTCGCCGGATAGCCTACCGCGGGCAAGGAGCGCTCGGCGAGCAGACCCGCGAGCCGGAAGAGCGCAATCGCCCCCAAGATCGCTACCAACACCATCACGAACCCTAAGTTCCGGAAGAACAGCTTCGAGACCGACCCGACGAAGAAGGCGAGCGAGTAGGGAACGAGCACGATCAGTCCTGCCGTGACGTACCGACACAGCGCGGTGGTCTCCGGTTCGGTGGTCTCCGTGCGACCGAGCAGGCTCGTGAGCATCACGAACGCGGCGAGGGCGGCGAACACGGAGGGGACCAACAGCAGTTTCGCGAACAACTCCGCAGTACTCGCCCCGATCGCACTGAGGGAACTCCCGCGCTGGCTCACGACGGTGGCGGCGGCGGTGCTACCGGCCAGGAGGTAGCCCGCGAGTTCGCGGGCCACGCCGCTGAACGCGGCGACGAACGTCTCACGGCCGGCGGCCCAGCCGACGAAGACGACCCCGAGCCAGGCGGTCTGGCCGTACAGCGGGCGGTGGGCGCGGATCTCCCCGCCACAGCGCAGTAGCCGACAGCCGGCCTGGACGCCCGAGACGGTGACGAAGAGGATGAAGAGGTTCGCCGCCTGTTGGGGGTGATAGAGCACGACCGAGACGCTCGCGAGCGCGAGCAACACACCCGTCTTCGTCAAGAGGCGATCGAAGAGCGAGTCCTCACAGAGAACGTATTGCACGAGGAGGTAAAGCGCCAGCGGGGAAAGGAGGATCGCCTGTGTGATCGGGTGTGGCTCCATGTAGTGGGTAGCGATGTGATTGAGCGGGAGCAGACAAAAGGCCACGAACGCTCCGACGGTCGCCGCCCCGGGACGCCCGGTTATCGCCCGAACACACAGTGGAACGAAGAGGAAAAACGATAGCGCGATCGCACAGACGACGAGCAACAGCGCCCGCGTTGCCGGGACGCCCGCCAACCGGGAGACGAAGACGGTTACCGTGTGCAGTCCCGGATAGAAGAGGGCAAAAGGGTTCAGGACGCCGCTGCTGATGTCAGAAACCCAGCCGAGATGGGTAAGCCCGTCACCGGCCCCGTAGAAGTAGTAGCCGCGCACCAGCGGCAGCGCGGTCACGAGTCCGACCGCCCCGCCACCGAGAACGAGTCCGGCGAACCCGAGGCGGGTTCCCGGCGCGTAACAGGCGACGAGTAACGCTACCGTCAGCGCCACGCCGAGGAGAAGCCACACCGAAAGCGGCGTGCCCTCGTAGACCGAGACCTCGAAGCCGGTCGTCGGCGCGGCGTACGCGCTCACCGTAGCGCCCGCGAGCGCAACGTAGCCGACCACGAGCGCTACCGTCCGCCGCCTGCCCGATCGATCGGTCCCGTCATCCTGAAGCATATTCCTCGACCGTCCCGCGAAACCTACTATTTCGCCGACGATAACGATACGTTTATTCCAGTCAAAAGTATTGAGAACGAATCGATCGAACAGGTCCGACGTTTCCCGGGAAGGTCGTTACTACCGAGGCCGAAAAGCGAGCCCGTTACCTCGAAATTTCGCGCTCTAAACGGACGATTTAGAGCAGTAGGAAGTGTATAAAATCGAGGAACGTGGCGCGGGGCGGGCGGGACGCGGCAAGGTGAGTGGAGCGGACGGACAGTGGCAGCGAGACGGGGATAGCGAAGCGAGGACGACAGGACGACGGGACGGCGGGATTGGACGGCCGTGGACTTACGACGCGATGCGCTACTGTCGGTCGAACCGATCGAGCGCGCCCTTGAGACGGACGAGGGCGGCTCGCTGGGTGGCCAGCGCTTCGAGACGGTTGTCGACCGCCTCGATTCCGGCGTCGACCCGCTCTGCGAGCGCGGCCGTATCGGCGTCGCCGGCTTCGAGGCGGGCGCGCCGGAGGTGTTTGCACTCGACGTTGCGGTACCTGAAGTCCGGGCAGGTACACGCGCCGCCGTCGACGTCGACGACGTACTCGGTCCCGTTCTCGCTGTAAACCAAGTACATCCCGGGGGCGAGCGCTTCGACGGACTGCGCTTCGAGCAGCGCTCGGCACGTGCGGTCATCGAGCGAGAGTCGGTTGGTCGATGCTGTTGCCGAATCGGGTTGATCGGTCGTATCGAGGTGGGGGACGCTCATGATAACTCTCGGTAGCTGCCAGTGGTTGACGATCGGTCGGCGATTGGCGATCGGCCGGCGGTCGGTCGGCGGCGATACCCGATTCCGACGGTGTGCCGGAGGCGACGATTACTCGGCCATCAGGCCGCCGTTTTCGACGCGCATGACGGCCTCTCCATCCGGCAAGTTCGGCGCATCGACGAGGCGGACGATGCGTTTGGTGCCCTTCGATTGGCGTAGGTACAGTCGGAAGGTCGACTTGTGCCCCAGGATATTGCCGCCGATCGGCTTCGTGGGATCGCCGAAGAAGGAATCGGGGTTCGATTGGACCTGATTAGTGACGAGGACGGCGGTGTTGTACAGCGTCGCTACGCGCGTGAGGTCGTGGAGGTGTTTGTTCAGTTTTTGCTGACGGGGGGCGAGTTCGCCTCGGCCGACGTACTCCGCACGGAAGTGGGCGGTCAGCGAGTCGACACAGACCATCCGCACCGGCCAGTCGGTATCCTCGTGCTCGCTCGCGATCTCCTGGGTTTTCTCGGCGAGGAGGATCTGGTGATTGGAATTGAACGCTTTGGCGACGTGGATCTTATCGAGGAACGCTTCGACCAGGGCGCCCATCGCCGCCTCGTCGTCGGGGCTGCCGTCGATTCCGCGGTGGTCCATCGCCGCCTGGATCGTCTCCTCGTCGAGACCCCGGACCATGTCGTCGATGCGCTCGGGCCGGAAGGTGTCCTCCGAGTCGACGAACACCGCTCTCCCCTCCAAGCCGCCGTGTTCCTTGGGCAACTGGACTGTGACGGCGAGCTGATGGGTCACCTGGGATTTTCCAGTGCCGAACTCGCCGTACACCTCGGTGATCGATTGGGTTTCGACGCCGCCGCCCAACATGTCGTCGACTGCCGGAACGCCCCACGTCAGTTTGCCGATCCCATCACGACGCCGGAGAACGTCCACGCCGCTTTCGAAGCCGCCGACGTCGGCGGCGTCACGGGCGGCGTCGATGACGTCCGCCGCGGTCGATTCGCCGATATCGGCGGTGTTCGACAGCTCGCCAGGACTCGCCACCGCGATGCTCTGGAACGATTCGAAGCCGTTGTCACGTAGTTTGTCGGCCGTCGCCGGCCCGACACCGGGGAGGTGCTCTAGATCTGCGGTTGTCGCCATGTATCTCGATAGACGCGAGACGCGGATAAACCGGCGTATACAGCGCAGTGGAAGTGAAGTCCCAGCAACGAGAACGGTAGAAATAGTCGTATAGAACGATCCGAAACGCCCGTTCGGTCCACTTTCGCGACCGGCAGGCGGTTCGTCGCCGCGTTCGCCGTCGCACCTCGAAACGGCTTTGAGCCTCCTGACCGATCGGTTAGTATGGACGGCGGTAATCGTGCGAGTCGGACGGACGACGATCGGGTAGACGACACCCAGGCGGGCGACACGCGCACGGCGATCATGGACGCAACCTACCGAGCGCTGTGTACTCAGGGGTACGCCGACCTCACGGTGGCGGCGATCGCGGGCGAGTTCGACAAATCCAAAGCGACGATTCACTACCACTACGATACGAAAGACGACCTGCTCGCGGCGTTTCTCGATTACCTGCTCGATCGGTTCGTCGATCGCCTCTCGGCCGACGCCGAAAGCGGGCCCGAGGCACGGGTAACGGCGATCGCTGACGCGCTGTTGTTCGACATGGACGACCCGGATGGCGATCGGGACCTACATACTGCCTTGCTCGAGATCCGCGCGCAAGCCCCCCACCGGGCGGCCTTTCGCGAGCAGCTCACGGCGAATCACACCTTCGCCGAGGACTTGCTCACCGAAGCGATCGCAGACGGCATCGACGAGGGCGTCTTCCGTGCGGTCGACCCGCGAAGTACGGCCCGACTCGTGCTCGCGACGATGCTCGGCGGCCGGGTATACGACCTCACGCTCGACGACCGGGACGTGGCCGCTGACGTCAGAACGGCGCTCGACGACGTCGTACTGGAGCCGCTTCGCGCGCCGGACGGCACGGGTACAGGTAGCTCGGACGGTCCGGGTAGTCCGAACGGCTCGAACGGTTCGGACGGCTCCTATAATCCGGGGGACGAGAGCGGGTGAGACTCGTCGGAACGGTCGGGGGACAGGCGGACGCGGACCTGAGCGTCCGGTACGTCGCCGCGAGCCTCATCTTTGGGGTCTTTTTCGGCGGACTCGGTGGCGGGGTTGCCTTTCCCACGCTACCACGGCTCGGACCGATATTGGGGATCTCGCCGTTCGTCGTCGGGATCATCCTGTCCGCGAATCGCTTTACGAGGCTCGTGTGTAACGCACCTGCCGGGAGCATCCTCGATACGATCGGGACGCGGCGACCGATGATCGCTGGCTTCTGCCTCCAGGGGCTCGCGCCCTTCGGCTACGTGCTGGCTCTCAACGCCGGCCGCCTCGGGTTCGATAGCGCGACGGTCTTTCTCGCCGCGCGGGCAGTATGGGGGATCGGGTCGGCCTTCGTCTTCGTGGGCGCATTTGCGACGATCACACACGTCACTACCCCTGAGAACCGGGGCCGGTGGGTCGGGTACATGCGCGGCGGGCAGAGCCTCGGCTTCCCTGCCGGCCTCGTCTTAGGGGGGCTGCTCGCCGACGCCTACGGGTTTACCGTTGCCTTCGTGGCCGCGGGCTGTGCCGGCCTGTTCGCAGCAGGCGTCGCGGCGCTCGTCCTCCCGGATCTCGACCCGGACGTCGATCGAACGGGGTCACTCCGCGAGATCCCGGCGATCGTTCGGGGCGACCCCCGAATCGCGAGCGTCGGCGCGGTGAACTTCGTCGTGCGATTCCTGTTCGTCGGGGTGCTCCTCTCGACGGTCGTGCTCTACGCGGCCGAGAACGGAATCGCGATCGGCGCGCTCTCGGAAACGGGCGTGAGCGGCGTCGTGATGGCGCTTGCCGTCCTCGGCGCGAGCGTCACGACCGTGGCGGTCGGCCGGTACTCCGACCGCCTCGCCAATCGGGCGTTGATCGCCGTGCCCGCACTCGGCGTGCTTGGCGTCGGGTTCGGCTTCCTCGCGTTCGTGCCGACGCTCGTAGGCGCGCTCGGCGGGGTGGCACTGATCGGTGTGGGCGTCGGCGGGACGAACCCACCGCTGCTCGCGTACCTGGGCGACATCGCCCCGGGCGGCGACGTCGGTAAGCTCGGCGGCGTCTACAACACGTTCGGGGATCTCGGCTCGACGCTCGGGCCGCTCGTCGCCTTGCCGCTGGTGGCTCGGGTCGGCTTCGCCGTCGAGTACCTCACCTGCGTCGCGGTCGTCTGTCTCGCAGGCGTGCTCGTGATCGGGACGTTGCTCGGCGAGGAGCAAGCGACGACCGGACGATCGCGACTGACCGCGGACGACGACTGAACGCCGCTTGGAGCCGTGTCGGCGCGATTCGTTTCCACGACTGTCAACGTATTCGCTCGTGGAGGCGAGTTCGGTTCCGATCGATGCCGGTGTGATAGTAACCTACACGTCTGCCGACGTGTCGGTAGCGACGAACCGAAGGGGGCGGTTCGGAGCGAAGTAATTCGAAGCGGAGTCGAAGAGCGCCGCCCGGGGAGCGTGACCAGCCAGGGGAGTCAATGCCGTCAGCGACCCGACCGGGCGGCGTCGGTAGGTGGTCGCCCGATCCAGTATGAACCCTCGGATGAAAGTCACCAGCATGGCCCGATTGATGGCTCACAGTGTCGGAGTCGCCGCCGGCCTCAGGACGCACCAGTTCCGTTTCCCGCCCGCGTCCCGAGTTCCAAAGACCGGCAGTTGTTCGACGAAACGGACGCGAAAGGGCCCTCGCACGACGAATCGACCGGTATCCGGTACACTGAATAGGAGCGCGACCCGCTAAAGGAGTGAGGGCCCTTAGCTCAGTCCGGTTAGAGCGCTCGGCTCATACTGGCATCGCCGTGACCGGGACGACTCCGGATGCCATGGGTCACCGAGTGGTCGCTGGTTCGAATCCGGCAGGGCCCACTTTCCTGACGAGCGAAGCGAGGGACGGCAGTGGACCAACGGATTCGAATCAGGGAGAGCAGTGAGCAGAGCGAACGAAACGACCGTGGTTCGAATCCGGCGGGCCCAATCGCACCTTTTTGCACCAAAAATAGCGCGTACTCCCTTCGGCGCGGCGGAGCCGCGCCTTCCGTCCGTGCGCGCTACCGCTTCGTCTTCCTACGGTCGCTCGCGGGCGCGATGCGCGGTCAGCAAGATTCGGATCGAGGAACGAAGCGGGCGAACTTACACCGCGTCGTCGGTTTCGCTTTCGATGGCGAGTCGGCGGAGCCGTTCGCGCAGCGCGTCGGCCCGGTCGGGTGACAGGCCGGGAATCGTGACGTCCGCGCCCCGCGAGCCGGCGGTGTAGACGACGACGCTTGCGAGGCCGACCGCCCGTTCGACGGGACCGCGCTGGGAGTCGACGTGCTGGACGCGGACGAACGGCACGACCGAGGTGACGTGGGTGAGAACGCCGCGTTCGAGGTAGACGGCGTCCTCTGCGACCTCGAAGCGCCAGCGCCGATACCGCAGGAAGACGAGGACCACCCCGATCGCGAACAACGCGGTGAACACGCCGACGCCGGGCCAGTACCCGAGGTCGAACAGGAAGATCCCCGCCGCGGCGATTGCCCCGCCGACCACCGAGGCGGTGACGAGCGAGCCGACGAGCCAGACGACCCTGACCCGGGAATCGAGCGACTCCATACGTCGAAAAGGGCCACCAGGGACATAAGGCCGGTCATCACCAGCCGATACGGACACACGCCGATCGATCGGAGACGATTGGGCGACGAGTGAACGACGGACGGTTAGTGGCGTTCGGCGACTCAGGCGTCGATCGAAACGGGTTCGTCGCGCTCAGCAGCCTCGTAGATCGCCTTTAGTGCGTGCATATCGACGAGGCCGTGTTCGCCGTCGGGGTGTGGGGACTCGCCGCGAAGCACGCGATCGGCGAAGTAATCGAACTCCTCTATCATCTGGTCGACCGGCGTCACGTCGATCGTCGTCCGAACGCCCTCGCGCGCGAGGGTGAGTTCGCGAGCGTCGGCGGAGTGAAAGGCGTTTTCGAGGCGGAGCCGGCCGTCGGTGCCGACTACCTCGAAGGAATCGGACTTGAAGGCGTTCTGACTGGCCGCACAGGAGGCGACGACGTTGTCGGGGAAGTCGAGTTGAAAGCTCGCGCGCTCGTCGGGCATCGACTCGAACCCTTCGCTTTCCGAGGACATCGAGGCCTGTGCCCGTATCGGATCGCTGTCGAGGACGAACCGGGTGGTGTTCAGCGGGTAGATCCCCAGGTCCATGACGCTCGTGCCGTAGCCCGACAAGTCGGGGTCGAGCCGCCACTGGTCGTCGTCGGGGATCATGTCGAGCAGGCGCTGGCTCATTCGCCCGCGGACCTCGACGACGCTCCCGACGAACCCGTCCCGCACTAACTCGCGCATCCGCCGAACGGCGGGTTCGGTGTGCATCCGATAGGCGATCATGAGCGTCGCGTTCCCGGCGGCGTCGACGAGTTCCTCGGCGTTCTCGACGGTATCGGCCATCGGCTTCTCACAGAGGATCGCTTTGTCGAATTCGGCGGCGGTCGCGACGTACTGGGGGTGGGTTGTGTTCGGCGTCGCGACGTAGACCGCGTCGTAGGCGTCGACGGCGGTCCCGTCGTGGAACTCCTCGTAGGAAATCGCCCGCTCGATCGTCGGGTGACCCGCGGCGGCCTCGTCCGCCTTCTCGGTCGAGGAACTGACGACGACGGTCGTCTCGCAGAACCGTGCGGAACCGACGGCCGGGATCGCCCGGTCGCGCGTCCACCAGCCCAGCCCCACCATTGCGATCCGGACGGGACCGGCCCCGGCGTCGGCCCCCTGCCAATCCCGGTCGGTCAGCCCGTCGAGATCCGTGGTCGTGATCATTGCCGGAGGGAGAACTCGCTGGCGAATAAACGCACTGGTCACAGGTACGAGCGTTCGATCGGTCCCACCGGGGGAAAACGAGCAGGGGAGAAGGAGGGCAACGAGGAGCAGCGAAGCGAGGACGACACGGCAGTTTATATCGATCGGGCGAAAGCGTCCGTCGATGGACACCGAAGCGCTCAGAGCGGCCCTCGCCGACGCCGGCCTCTCGCCGTACCGGATCGCGGCATACCTGGCCGTGCTCGAACGTGGGTCGGCGGCGGCCACGGAGATCGCCAGGGCGGCAGACGTCCCCAACCCCCGGATTTACGACGTGTTGCGCGACTTAGAACGGGAAGGGTACGTCGAGACCTACGAACGAGGCACCCTCCGTGCCCGCGCGCTCGACCCGGCCGAGGCGCTCGCGGACCTGCGCGACCGGGCGCAGCGCTTCGAAGCGGCCGCCGCGGAGATCGAGGAGCGCTGGCAGCGACCGCCGCCGACGACCGAAGCCCACGAGGCGAGCGTCGTCTCTCGGTTCGAGACGGTGCTCGAGGGGGCCCGCCGGGCGATCGGGGGCGCGACCGATCAGGTACAACTGTCGGTCACGCCCTCACAGTTCGAGAACCTCCGGGCGAGCCTCGAGCGCGCGCACGGACGCGACGTGAACGTGCGAGTATCGGTGAACACCGATCCCCGCGACCAGGACCTGTTGCCCGCACGCGACGCGCTCGACGCGACCTGTACCGAAGCGCGCCACCGGCCGCTGCCCGCACCCTTTCTCGCGATCGTCGACCGGACGACGGCGTGTTTCGCCCCCCACTCCGAGGCCGCCGACCGCTATGGAGTACTGATCGAGGACCGTGTCCACGCCTACGTCTTTCATTGGTATTTCCTCTCGTGTTGCTGGGAGGTCTTCGAACCGCAATATACGGACCGGGCAACCGAACCACCGATCGAGTACGTCGACGTCCGCCGGTGTATCCGGGACGTGGAGCCGCTTCTCGCCGGCGGAGCGACTGTCGCCGCCCGGATCGAGGGGCGCGAGACTGATTCGAGCGAACCGGTCTCGCTCCGGGGTCGGGTAACGGACGTCTCCTACGCGGGCGAACCCGTTGAGGAAAGCGCCGTTCCCCTAATGCGACTGGCCGGTCGGGCGTCGATGACGCTCGATACGGGGAACGAAACCCACGAGATCGGGGGGTGGGGGGCGATCCTCGAGCCGATCGAGGCGACGCGTGTCACGATCGAGCGGACCGAACGCACCGAGCGGTAAGCGAGCCCTCAGCGAATGGACCCTCGACGAGTCTACGTTTTTACTACGGCCATTGTACAAGCATTAGTTATAAATAAGAGTCCCGTCTGCCACTATTAGTGATGGATGCCAACGGCTCACAGGACGGCAACCACCGCACCGTTTCCCGACGACGATTCGTCCAAGCAGCGGGTGCGTCGGGCATCGCAGTCGGCCTCTCCGGTTGTCTGTACGGCGGCGGAGGTGGTGGCGGTGGTGGCGGCAATGGCAGTGGTGGCGGTGGCGCGACGGTCCAGTGGGGGTTCGACCCTACGCAGGCTCAGGAGAACGGCGACGCGATCACACAGCTGTTTTACGACAACGGGCTCTCCGAAGACATCGACCTCCAGCTTACTCCCGGTGCCGAGGATACGGACCAACGTCAACAGAAATACAACCAGTTGCTGAACGCCGGCCAATCCCAGCCGGACATGTTCATGATGGACAGTGGGTGGACGATCCCGTTCATCCAACGCCAACAACTGTTGAACCTCTCCGAGGCGCTTCCCCAGAGCGCGATTGAGATGATCAACAACAACTACTTCCAGTCCGCCGTCGAGACCGCGAAACAACCCGACGGCGACGCGCTGTATGGGGTGCCGCTGTTCCCTGACTTCCCGGCGATGCACTACCGCAAGGACTTGGCGAACCAGGCCGGCTACGACACGAGCAACTGGGCGACCGAACCGATGACCTGGCAGCGCTTCTCGGAGATCGCCGCCGACGTCAGCCAGCAGAACGACCTAGACATGGGATTTACGTTCCAGTTCGACGTCTACGAGGGGACGTCGTGTTGTGACTACAACGAGTTCATGTCCTCGTGGGGCGGGGCGTACTTCGGCGGCCGCGAGAACCTCTTCGGGCCGATCGGCGACCGGCCCGTGACGGTCGATCAGAAGCCGGCCGTCGACGCACTGCGGATGATCCGGTCGTTCATCTACGGTTCGGATGACCCCGAGTCCCTCGACGGTTACCAGCAGATCTCGCCGACCGACGTGCTCTCCTGGACCGAAGAGACCTCCCGTGCACCGTTTTCGGAGGGACGGGCGTTCGCCCATCGCAACTGGCCGTACGCGATCCCGCTGACGATTTCGAACGCGGACTGGGCGAGCCCTGACAGCTACGGCGTGATGCCGCTGCCCTACAAGGTCAGCGAACAGAACGCACAGGGTGTCGGCGGCTCGACAGCCGCGCTCGGTGGCTGGCACATGACGGCGAACCCGAACACGCAGAACCAAGAGGCGGTGCTCCAGGTGATCCAGACCGCGATGAAGGACGAGGTCTCGCTCGGGTTATGGGAGCTCTCGGCGTGGCTCCCGCCCAAACCCGATCTGTTCGACGCGGAGGCAGCGACGAGCGTCGAGCCAACCGGTCAGTATCTCGACACGCTCAGGACCGCCGGCGAGACGGCGATGCCGCGACCGGTCACGGTGGCCTGGCCCGACGAGTCCAGCCAGATCGCTCAGACGGTGAACGCCGTCGCCTCGCAGAACCGACCACCCCAGCAGGCGATGAGTAGCCTCAAAGGGACGATCGAGGACATCGAAAGCGAAATCGGCAGTTCGTAAACGGGCGGGAAGCGAACAGACTCACCCGAAAACCACAGAAAATACACATGAGACGACATCGACAACACCGGCGACATCGACGAAATCGATTCGAGACAGTAGATCCGAGGGGGCGACGCGACGATGGGGACTGAGCAGGCCACGAGGACCGAGACGAGCAGTCCGGGGCCGCTCGGCGCGATCACCCGCTGGATGGAGAACCTGAGCGAGGCACAGTTCGCGTACTTCCTGCTCACCCCGGTATTCATTATCCTCGCGGTGATCGCCTTCTGGCCGCTTTTGAGTACCTTCCGGATGTCACTGCTGACCGACTCGTTGACCGGGGCCTCGCGGCTCGGGGAGTTCGTCGGTCTCACGAACTACGTCGAGTTGCTTACCGGCGAGAAGAGCCTCGTACGGCCCTTCTTCAGCCTGAGTAACCCGTTCCAGAGCGCGCTGACGGTGACGCTCATCTTCACAGTCGTGAGCGTCTTCTTCGAGACGGTGATCGGCCTCGGCCAGGCGCTCGTGCTTGACCAGGACTTCCGTGGCCGCCGGTGGGCGCGGGTCGCGATCATCCTGCCCTGGGCGGTGCCGATCGTCATTCAGGGGATGATCTTTTTCCTGATGTTCCAGCCGTCGGTCGGCTTCGCCTCCGGGCCGCTCATCGACGCCGGCTTGTTCCCGGCACAACCCCTTATCGACAGTTCGAGTTCGACGATCATCGTCATCATCGCCGACGTCTGGAAGACGTCTGCATTTATGGCGTTGCTCATCCTCGCCGGCCTCCAAAGCGTCGACCGCAGCCTGTACGACGTGGCGAAGGTCGCCGGAGCCTCGAAGTGGCAACAGTTCAAGATGATCACGCTCCCGATCATCCTGCCCACGGTGTTGGTCGCGATGCTCTTTCGTACCATCGCGGCGGCGCGGATCTACGGGTTGATCGAGACGGTGACGAGCTGTTCGAACGTACCGTCGCTATCGTGTCTCGTCGTCGAGACGCTCTTTTCGTCGGGTCAGTACGCGACGGCGGCGACGATCGCCTTCGTCACCGCAGCACTGATCGGGATCTTCGTCTCGATCTACATCTTCCAGTACGCGCGGGAGGGACTCTAAGATGGCAGCAGAAACCGGACAGTCGACCGAGAGCAGCGACGGAGCGTTCAACCGATGGGTGAGCAGTTCGATCCAGAACCCGGGGAAGGCCTATCGTGCGATGTTCTACGTCGCGACGATCTTCTTCATCGTTACGACGCTGTTTCCGCTGTATTACCTGTTGGTCATATCGCTCTCGACGGCACCGTTCACGCAGATGGGACTCACGCCGAACGACGTTCACTTGGTGTCGTTCATCGAGGTCTTCCAGCAGGTGCCCTTCCACTTCTACATGCTGAATAGCTTCATCCTCGCGGTCGGGACGACGGCGATCGTTCTCCTAATCGCGAGTCTGGCGGGATACGTCTTCGGACGGCTCGAGTTCCCCGGCCGCCGGCCGCTGATGTTGTTGGTGTTGGCAGTGTCCTATTTCCCGCCGGCAGCCTTCTTCGTGCCGCTATTCAGGCTCTTTTCGGGAGACATCATCCAAGAAGTCAACCTACTCAACACACCTGGGGCGCTCGTGCCGCCATACACGGCACTGTTCATGCCGCTGTCGATCTTCATTCTCACGACCTTCTACCAGCAGATCCCCCAAGGGTTAGAAGACGCC